>DATDAJ010000032.1:0-6696 GCA_036525475.1 Candidatus Udaeobacter sp. | reverse complement strand
CATATTGATCTTGCTCGTTGTAGAGGCGTTTGTGTCAGTCGCATACGTATCAAATTCACCCATGGGCACAAGCGCCGCCGCACAATTTCGGCTCACTGGCGCGGTGCTTTTCCCTCGCTAACTTCTGTCGATGTTTTCGGAGACGATCGAGTTACGCGGTCACATCATTGATTCGCTGATCTTGCCGAAAGTGCTCGATCAAATTTTAACCCACGGCGCTCATTTTAAGATCGGCGAGATCACGATCGGCCAAAAGCGTGCAGACCAAAGCTTTGCGCGCATCGAAGTCTCGGCTGAGACAAGCGACGCGCTGGATGAATTAATTCTGAGGCTGCGACAGCACGGCGCCGAAGTCGCCGAACGCGCAGACGCCCAGCTAGCTTCCGCTCCGGTGGATGGCGTTTTCCCGCCCGAGTTCTACGTGATGACGAACCAGCAAACCTTCGTCCGCGTCGACGGCAAGGAGATCGAGGTGCGGCCTACCATGATGGACACCGCGATCGCGGTGGACCGGAAAGGGCGCGCCGCGCGAGCCGTTAAATTCTTCGACGTTCATAAAGGCGACGAAATCGTCATTGGCCACCAAGGTGTGCGCGTGGTGCCTGTGCAACGCGCGACGTCGCGCACGGATATTTTTCAATTCATCAACACGATCATCGATGCTGATGAACCGAAATCGGCCATTATTCGCGAATTGGCCGAGGAACTGCGACGCGCTCGCAAGGCCAAAAGCAAAATCGCAGTTGTGGCCGGCCCCGCGATTGTGCGGACCGGTGCGGGTCAGCATTTGGTGCGCCTCATCGAGGCAGGCTACGTCGATCGACTTTTCGCCGGAAATCCATTTGCCGGTTACGACGTGGAACGGGCGCTGTTCGGCACTTCTTTGGGCATCAGCCTCGATCTTGCGTTCGCGCGCGGTGGCCGCGAGAACGTTATGCGCGCGGTCAATGCGATTCGCCAGGCGGGCAGCATTGCAGCAGCTGTTGAAAAAAATCTCCTGACCAGCGGGATCATGCACGCCTGCGTGCGTAGCAATGTCGATGTCGTACTCACCGGCTCGATTCGGGATGAGGGATCGATTCCCGGCGCAACAACAGACGCAATTGAGGGCCAAAAAGTCTTGCGCGAAAAACTCGCTGACGTGACGCACGCGTTGCTGCTGGCGAGCATCCGGCATTCGCTTGCGGTGGTGAGCATGCTCGCGCCGACAGTGAAAATCGTATCCGTCGATATCGATCCCTCGGCTGTCGAGCGAGTCGTCGAACAACAGCCATTACAGTCAATCGGCATGATCACAGACGTGGAGCCATTTCTGCGGGAACTCGCCGATTGCCTGACAACATCATAGTGTCATTCTGAGCGAAGCGAAGAATCTCGGATCAATTGGGAGCAATGCCCGACAAACATAGGCTAGAGATGTTTCGCTTCGCTCAACATGACAGCGCTCTGTTTGACATGAGTTCTAGTGAATCCCGCGGTGCCAAGTAGATTCACAATCCTATGCGGGAGTTGCTCCTTTGTCCGCCGGATTACTACGGCATCGAGTACGAGATCAATCCCTGGATGAGCGTCGCCCGCGGCGCCGAAACGGCGATCGTTCAGCTGCAATGGAAACAGCTGCACGCGACTCTTTCCAAATTTTGCAAGGTTCATCTGATTACGCCGCAGCCGCGACTGCCCGACATGGTCTTCACCGCCAACGCCGGGCTGACGGTTGGCCGCAGATTCATCCCCAGCAATTTCCGCCACAAAGAACGCGCTGGAGAACAACCGTTTTTTGCCAAATGGATGGAGCAACACGGCTACGAAGTGGATTGGCTGCCGGAGAAACTTTACTTCGAAGGCGAAGGCGACGCGCTCTTTGGCAACGATGCGCTCTTTTGCGGTTACAAATTTCGTTCCGACATTCAATCGCATCGCGCCATAGCAGAAATGCTGGGTTGCCTTGCGATCTCGGTGGAGCTGGTTGATCCGCACTTTTATCACCTCGATACCTGCTTTTGTCCGCTGCCTGATGGCGGCGTATTTTGGTTTCCGGCCGCCTTCGATGAATACGGGCAACGCGCCATCCGCGAGCACGTGACGGATTTGATCGATGTCGCACCGGAAGAAGCAATGCACTTTTCGTGTAACGCGGTCGTGATCGACCGCAACATCGTTTTGCCCGAAGGCGCGCCCCAGCTCGTGATGAAATTGCAGAAGCGCGGCTACCGCTGTCACGCGTTGCCGATGGGCGAATTCATTAAAGCCGGCGGCGCGTGCAAATGTCTCACCATGTTCATGCCGCAAAGAGAGAAGGCTTGAGCCAGAGACAGGCCGGTGGGTCGTCACCCGAGTTCCGGCGCGCTCGGCGATCGCGCCCTACCTTTCACATTTTGATCGCAGCGCCTGTTCGATTTTTCCGAGCGGTAAGCAATTCACTACGTCCTCTTTGGTGAGCCAGCCTTTGCGGGCGATGCCGATTCCGAACCACAAATCTTGTAGTCGCTCTGTGCGGTGAGCATCGGGATTGATCACACATTTGACGCCTTTTTGTTTCGCTAATGGCCACCAGCGCCAATCGAGATCAAGCCGCTTGGGCGCGGCGTTGAGCTCGATCCATGTGCCGGTGCGCGCTGCCGCGTCGAGCACCGCCGGAATATCGATTTGGTACGGGTCGCGTTTCAGCAGCAATCGGCCAGTCGGATGCGCCAGCATCGTGACGAACGGGTTTTCCAGCGCGCGAATCACGCGCTGGGTCATGTCGGATTCGCTCAAATTGAAAGCGGAATGAACTGACGCGACGACGTAGTCGAGTTGCGACAGCACCTCATCGGGAAAATCGAGCGATCCGTCGCGCAGAATATCGCATTCGACTCCGGCAAATAAACGAAATCCGTCGAATGTCTTGTTCAGCTTCCGAATCGCAGCCGCTTGCTCGAACAACTTGTCGGCAGCAATCCCGTGGCCTTGAACGGAGCTGCGGCTGTGATCGGCGATGCCGAGATATTCCAGCCCGAGTTCGCGGGCGGCTTCGGCCATTTCTTCGAGTGTATTGTGACCGTCGCTTGCGACGGTATGGCAATGAAACGCGCCGCGCAGATTTTCTTTCTCGATGAGTTTTGGCAGGGAATGCTGTTTGGCCGCTCGGAATTCGCCACAGTTTTCCCTTAGCTCCGGCGGAATGAAATCGAGATCGACGGCGCGAAATAAATCGGCTTCATCGCGCACACTTGGGATTTTGCTTGGTGACTTTTTCTTCTTCGCCTTCGAGTCGCTGGTAGAGGCGATTGACCTCAATCGCCCGGCTCGCTCCTGCGCCGCAGGCGGTTCGGGTGAACCGCCCCTACCTTCGATGGGAAGCAGAGCGAGCCGATATTCATTGAGCGTCCAACCTCGTTGCAGTGCGCGGCTGCGCATCTCGATGTTGTGTTCCTTGTTCCCAGTGAAATAAGCAAGCGCAAACGGGTATTCCGCCGTGGTGACGACTCGGAGATCGCACTGCACGCCCGAACGCAGCCGCACGCTCGATTTGGTCGGGCCTTGTGCGATGACGGATTCGACCAGCGGATGAGAAACGAAAAATTTCGTAACGGCTTCTGGTTCCTTTGTTGCCACCAGTAAATCGAGATCGTGCACGATTTCTTTTCGCCGTCGATAACTCCCAGCGATCTCAACTTGCAAAGTCGCTTCGTGCACAACCAGATCTGATCGCAGCGTTTCAGCGTCAACTGCTATTTGGCCAAATTGAAATGAACCAACGTGCGATGCGCGTCTGGCGATGGCATCACAAATCTTTTGCTGCGTTGTTTCGCCAAAGCCCGTCAACTCCGCGACCCGCCCCTCTTCGCATGCCTTTTGCAACTGCGCGATCGAACTGACCCCAAGGCTGTCGTGGAGGGCCTTGATCTTTTTCGCGCCGAGGCCCGACAGCGAAAACAATTCCAGAATTCCGGTCGGAAATTCCGTGCTAAGTTCCTGGAAATACTTTAGCGACCCGGTTTCGGCCAACTCCTTGATCTTGAGCGCGATGCTTTTTCCAATTCCTGGAATTTTCGCGACGGCTTCTTCATCTTGAAAGTTCGATACATTCGCGCCAAACGTTTCGATCGCGCGCGCTGCATTAGTGTACGCTCGGATCTTGAACGGATTTTCGGCTTTCAACTCCAGGAGCGTTGCGATCTGCTCCAGAACGCTGGCGATTTCCTCCTTGGTCATCACCAAGACGGTTAAACCTGAATTACGCCGCCGTCGATGCGGCTATTAATTCAAATCGTAGACTTCGACCAGAGCAACTCCAGCGGTGTTGTTTACACCGCGCACGATCGCGGTGTAGTTGCCCGGTTGCAGGTTTGCAATGATCGCTGATTCGCTTGCCGCAGTCGGAGGGTGTCCGCTGTTCTGAATATCGCTGACCTGATTGCTGGTGATAATCCCGCCGAGTATCGTCGCCTGCCAGTTATCATTGGTAGCAATCAGTGCTCCGGTCCCGTTGTGCAGTTCCAATCTCGGATTAGCCAAGGCATCGGTGATCCCATGCTGAGTGAGCTCAGGACCAATCGCACGAATGATCACCCTCTTTGGCCCACTACCTTCAACAATAAAACCGCCAATCATCACATGCTCGCCCGTTTGGACAAAGCTGCGGGTGCTGATGTTACCAAGGCTTGAACTCGCGCCTGGGCTCAAATCGTACACCTCCACCAGAGCAACTCCAGTGGTGTTGTTTACACCGCACACAATGGCGGTGTAGTTGCCCGGTTGCAGGTTTGCAATGATCGCTGATTCGCTTGCCGCAGTCGGAGGGTGTCCGCTGTTCTGAATATCGCTGACCTGATTGCTGGTGATAATCCCGCCGAGTATTGTCGTCTGCCAATTATCATTGCTAGCAATCAATGCTCCAGTTCGATTGTGAAGTTCCAATCTCGGATTGGCTAACGCATTAGTGATCCCGTATTGCGTAAGCTCAGGCCCAATGGCACGAATGATCACTCTCTTTGGTCCAGTACCTTGAACGATAAAACCACCAATCATCACATGCTGGCCCGTTTGAACGAAGCTGCGGGTGCTGATGTTACCTAGACTTGTCTGGCTTGTCTGAATTAGATCGTAGCCAACAACGTCGAGACTAATGCCTTCGGGCGATGTCGCTGAGATGTCGGAATATTGTCCAGGACAGACAAAAGCGTTTTGCACGTATGGATGCGTTTGAGGGCACTGCCCGCTCAACCAATCGCCGAGATCTCCATCCGGATTTTGATTGAAATTCACGATGTTCGTCACGCCCCCATTGATCGAGAAATAGCGGCTGCCGGAAGTACTGATATTTCTATCGCCAGGCGAAGACCAACTGAACAAGTCCTGAGGCCGAAGGTCGTTGCCGTTTCCGCCGAGGCGCGATCCGAGCCCAATCGCCTCATCGACTTCGTGTTCGATTGCACGCTGGGCGTCGAAGCTGCTTGCGCTAGGAGGCCGGTTGAACTGATACGGTGCTGTAGAATTGAGCGTCACGATCGCGTCATACGGCCCGCCCTGCCCAACGCTACCGTTTGCAAACATTGACGGCGGAGTGTTCAGGCCCACTGCCCTGCCGCCTGCGCTGGATGGCCTGACGTTTCCAGAGAGTGCGGTAACCGGCAGACTTGCGTTCGCCTGAGTGTCGTTGCTGGTCATTGCGTCCGCTCTCAGCGCGCCGATGTAATTGCTCCATGGAATCTGGTAAAGCAAGATGTAAGTGAGCGCCAGAGTTCTCATTGAGAGAGGCGTCCCGTCAGGAGCAGTCGTGGAATAGCGGAAACGAATCTGGATTGTGATCGGATCAGTGAACAATGATTCGTGAAATGAAATGGCTCGGCTAATCATCGCCTCGATGGCCGCCGCATTTGGGTTGCTGGTAATCGAACCGTCGAATGTCGGATGAATTACTAATCCCACTGTCGATACGGTCGTAGCAGTCATGACATCTGAGTAATTGCCCGCACCAGCGGCATCGTAAGCGCGAACCCGGTAGTAATACGTCGTGCCCCGGCTCAAGCCGGTCACTACTCGCCCGGTCACGTTACCAACGTCGAGGTCGTGATACCCCTCGACAAAAGTATCAAACGAGCTGCTCGTGGATACATCCAGCAAGTATCCTTTCGCGCGCGTTCCACCGAGCCACGTTGCCATAAAACTGCTTCGCGTGGGCGGCGGCGGCGAAACCGTTTCATTCTCCGATGGAAATTCATTCGTGTTTAGAAGCTCCAAAGAGGTCTGCGATTCGGCGCGGGTCTCATGCCTGGCCGCTCCAATTTCGAATGGTGATGCGGCCGGCGCAGCCGTCTGGCCTGACAACCGATGGTCGCCTGCAACGCCAGCCAGTCCCAGTACGATGCAAATAAAAGCAGAAATTCTTATGTAAGACACGCTACCCATTCCGCCCTCAACGAAGGTCGCGAATTCTAGTTAGCACATTCTTACTGCACAAGTCGAAAAACCAGTGCGTACCCCAACTTCCACCATTTAGCACGCAGTCTCTCGTCACATTCGCCCGCGGCGCTGATAGAATTTGTAGCGGTCGATAATCGACTCGACGTATCTACGAGTTGCGGGGAAATCGATCTTTTGCAGAAACTGCCGTTCCGGTATTTCCGTAACGCCGTTTCCACCACTCCAACGCTGGGCGCGGCTGGCGCCGGCATTGTACTCCGCCAAAGCGAAAGGAGTTGGATCGGACTG
>DATDAJ010000031.1:0-2878 GCA_036525475.1 Candidatus Udaeobacter sp. | reverse complement strand
TCGGAAATCGCACCGGGTACAGGGATTCGCGTTTCTTCGACACGCTGGAAAACCAGATTAGCAAGAACGGCGATACGGGCCGGCGTATGATCGTCAAAATAGACATCGAAGGCGGAGAATGGGAATCGCTTCTCGCAGCGCCAGACGAACTGCTCGCGTCGATTCCACAGCTTGCGATGGAAATGCACGGATTCGACGATCCGAAGATTCTCGAGGTGCTCCGTAAGCTGAAGCGGAACTTCTATCTCGTGAATCTCCACTTCAACAACTGGTCGTGCACACCGAAAGCGGCGCCGCTCCCGGCATGGGCGTACCAGGTGCTCTGGGTAAACAAGCGGATAGGTGTGCGCGATCCGGCGGCGCCGTTCCCCGCGCCAATGAGTCCGCTGAACGCGCCCGACTCGCCGACTTGGGCCGATTGTCAGTTGAGCGCACCGCGGTCCGACCCCTGAGGCGGCACCCA
Organism: Candidatus Udaeobacter sp.; assembly: GCA_036525475.1. GTDB lineage: Bacteria > Verrucomicrobiota > Verrucomicrobiia > Chthoniobacterales > UBA10450 > Udaeobacter. The sequence goes on along the minus strand of DATDAJ010000031.1, from coordinate 2,415 downwards.
ATGTCGGCATCAATTCTGGTGAAGCCGGCGCAAAGTTAAATAGCGTTTCGGATCCTTTTCAAAGGTCTCGAAGCACAATGGGCAACAGATTGCCACCATTTCACCGTCTACTCGCATGTGGCAAAACCCTTCGCCGTCTAAAACGGACTTCCCGCAGACCATGCAGTGCTTTTGCCAATCAATTTCCCAATCCGCTGAATCTTCCATGCTCATAAAGTTGGTTCATCTTTCTCTAGCTTTCATTTTTTCTGTGAAACGCCACCCGCGCGGCTACAACTTTGAGAACCTGTTTCGTGCTGATCATGTAGCCTTTGAGTCATGGATTATTTTGACAGAGCCGGAAGGGTTAGCTTGGCAGTTCTTGGTAAAGATTGTGCGTTTCTTGCACCCTCCCTCTCACGCTACGCGAAGATTAGGATTGAACGTCTTGTGAGATACTCTTACTAATTAGCCATGAATGAAGTTCGCGGCGCGAGCAGGGCTCGGCTCCTGATTGTGAGCATCACCGCCGTTGCCTGGTTCCTCATTTCGAATCATTGCGTGCTTGGGGAGTTGCAACATGCGTCGCAAACAAAAGCGAGTTGCCATCAACCTTGCTGCGGCAATCAACCTCCTGCCAAGAACACAACCGAGAGCGCTACTGAGTGTTGCAAAACGCTTCGCGCTACATTGACCGGAGCGGCAAAGGATTTTGCCGGCTACGACACTTCATTGTTCGCGTTACAGTTTTACTTTGTTGGTCCGGTAATTTGCACGAATGACTCACGACCAGTTCCCATTCTCGAGTTAGATACCGGCCCGCCGTTCGTGCACACATTCGCTGAATCTGTTTTGCAGCGGAGCATTCTCGCTCACGCTCCGCCTCTCGTAGCCTAACGACTCTTTGCCCGCCGCTGCGGGATTCATCGTAGTCGTTACCGCCAGGCTCCCAGGCCATCACGCGAATCGCGCTTTCTCGCGGTTCAAGTCAAAGGCTCTGCAAGGGCGGATCGCCTCGTCACCCGTAAATCAAGAATCAGAAGAAACATTTTTATGACCGAACAGAAGAATTGCAACATTCGAAAACACCACTACGCAATAATCGCTGGCGGCATGTTCAAGGTTGTTGCCCTGTTGGCTCTCTCCGCAAACGCGCAACCAGTTGGCACTTTGACCGAGCGTGAACTCATCCGTGCGGTGTTACAGGAAAACCAGACGCTCAAAGCCGCAGCGGCAAAGTGGGAGATGATGAAGGCGCGCGTGCCACAGGCCAGAGCATGGGAAGATTTGCGAGCAGGAGTGGATTGGCGAGCAGAACGTTCCGTCAACGTCCCGCCGAATTCGTTCATGGATCAGACTGCGATGCTAGAGCAGGAGGTACCGATCTCCGGAAAGAACCGGAGCCGCTCACGCGCGGCGACCGCTGAAGCTCGCGCAGCGTTCGAAGATCTTCGCCGCATGGAACTCGACCTGATCATGCGCGCGCGCGCTGCGTACGCGCGTCTCGCAAACGGCTATTCGCAACTAGAAGTGAATCGCCGCAACACCGAACTGCTCAACCAATTTGTGCAAATCAGTCGCAGCCGATATGAGGCTGGCGTAGCGACACAAGCGGATGTGCTTCTTGCACAGACCGACGCGGCAAAACTGCTGGAAGCTCAGGCGGACATTGAGCGCCAGATTTCTCAAGAGCAATCTGCGCTCAACGTGTTAATGAACCGACCGGCGCAAGCGCGCCTCGGCCAGCCTTCCGAACTCGTCTTCACGCCGCAAACGCTTTCTTTGGAAAGCTTGCAGACGAGCGCGATCGCTTTGCGACCGGAGTTGCGCCGAGCGCAGAGTCGAATCGATGCGGAGAGGTTCCGACTACAGTTGGCGAATAGGCAGTGGTTTCCGGATCCGGCACTGAACGTTAAAGCGCAACGCTACAATTCCGCAGCCCAGGCAGTCAGCGAAGTAGATGTCGGCGTTTCTATTCCGGTTCCGTGGCTGAACTGGAAAAAGTATTCGGCGGGAGTGCTGGAAGCGCGCAAAACCGTTGAAGAAGCGGAAAGGCAATTCGATGCGACGCGTGTGGAAACACTCGGTCTGGTACGCGATCAGCTGAAAAAGATTCAGACCTCGGCAAATCAATACGAGCTTTACCGCGACAACATTCTGCCGCTGGCCCGGCAAACGGTCGAAGCGAGCCGGGCCGGTTATGAAGCGAGTACGGGCGGGTTTCTGGAGCTGATCACGGCCCGCCGCACATTGCAGGACGCAGAATCTGCTGCGCTAAATCGTCTCGTTGAATACGACGTCGCCATCGCGGAATTGGACGCAATCATTGGACGAGCAAGGCCGCTCGTTGAAGAGGGAGGTAAACGTTGAACTCACATTTTATCCACCTTATTTGCGTGTTGTTGATGGCGACGTTCGCGGCATCCTGTTCGAAAC
>DATDAJ010000030.1:0-8347 GCA_036525475.1 Candidatus Udaeobacter sp. | reverse complement strand
CAGGTGTTAACGAGAAGTCGCCAGGCATTCGCACGAAAACAACCCGATGGCGCTGCGAGACATTTTTAAATTTCGCGATCCGCCGGAGACCGAAACGTCCAAGCCGTTTCTGGAGCATCTGGAAGACTTGCGCTGGACCATCGTGAAGATGGCTCTCACGCTGGGGATCGCGATGATTGTTTGTTTCGCATTTCGCTCGACGCTGGTGCGTATTATCCAGGCGCCGCTTAACCATCTCGGGTCCCAAGTCGGAACACTCAAGGCGCTCGGTATCACAGATTCGATCGTGATTTCATTTCATCTGGCGTTTTACGCCGGGATCGTCCTCTCCTTTCCGCTGCTCCTGTATTTTCTCGCTGAATTCGTTTTGCCGGCGCTTACCGCCCTAGAGAAACGGTTTATATTTCCAGCGATTGCCGGCAGCTTCGCGCTGTTTCTCATTGGTGTGCTGGTTTGCTATTTTTGGTTACTGCCGAAAACAATTCTTTTTTTCTTTCGCGATACCCAATCGCTCGGCTGGGCACCGACGTGGACGGTGCAGCAGTATTATTCGTTCGTGACGCGATTCACCATCGGATTTGGTCTGGCGTTCGAACTGCCGGTCGTCGTGCTGGCGCTGGTCCGATTCGGACTGATCACCTACCGATTTATGGCACGCACCCGCCCATATGCCGTCGTGCTCATTTTTATTCTGGCAACGATCATCACACCGACGCCTGACATTCTGACTTTGATCGCCATGGCGCTGCCGATGTGTTTGCTATACGAAAGCTGCATCTGGATTGCATTTCTGATGGAGCGCCGCGCATCGAAACGGATCGCAGGTTAATCGCATGCAGCATTCGATTCAGAATCTTCTCTTCAGCGCCTTTGCCTTTGTGCTCGGCGCGGCCGTCGGCTCGTTTTTGAACGTTTGTATCTACCGCTGGCCGGTTGATCTCTCCATCAATCGGCCGCGTCGATCGTTTTGCCCGCAGTGTAAACAACCGATTCCATGGCATCATAATCTTCCATTGATCAGTTGGCTGGCGCTTGGCGGCCGATGCGCCAATTGCGGCGCAAAAATTTCGTTCCGCTATCTTGCGGTGGAACTCGTCACCGCACTTCTTTTCCTTGCGATGTGGCAAAGGTTCCCCTCGCAGGTGGCGATTGCGTATTGGATTTTCGTTTCGTTCCTGATCATCGGAACGTTTATCGATTTTGAGCATTTCATTATTCCGGACCGTGTAACAATCGGCGGAACAATCGCTGGCGTGGCTTGCAGCATTGTTGTTCCAGCGTTGATGCAGACCAATTCGCGCGTGGCAGCCGGTGTTCGCGCCGCGCTGGCCGCCGCGCTCGGTTACGTGATTCTTTGGATCGTTTTGGAAGTGGGAAAGATTGCTTTTGGCAGAAAACGGATCGAGTTCGACGCGCCGACGACGTTCACATGGACAAAACGCGACGACGATGCCGATTTCGTCGTGGGCATCGAAGAAAGTCTCTGGAGCGAATATTTTGCCCGCGAAAAAGATCGCCTGCTGCTCCAGTGCGATGAAGTTCGGATCGACGATCGCGAATACGGAAATGTGACGCTGGATTTTCGTTATGATCGCGTGAATGCGGATGGCGACGTGCTGATGCTCGATGATGTAACGCACATTTCCGGTGTTACCCGTAAACTCGTCATTCCGCGCGAAGCAATGGGGCGCGGTGACCTGAAATTTCTTGCCGCGATCGGCGCATTCCTTGGGTGGCGCGCGGTATTGTTCAGCCTTTTCGCAGGATCACTTCTCGGTTCAGTAATCGGCTTGGTCACGCTTGTCGTCGGAAAACCTGTTTGGTCGGCAAAACTACCCTTTGGACCGTATCTGGCATTCGGCGCACTCACCTGGATGTTTTTTGGCGAAACCGTTCTGCGCTGGTACGGAACGCTGCTCAGCCCATGATGCCATTAGCCACCTGGACCGGGCGAAGGGGTCCAGGAGTATCAGAGCGCGGAAGAGCCTGCGCCAGTGGAAGCATTTGCGGTGGAAACATTACCGGGCTCGACGGCTCCCGCTACAGCCGCACTCGGCCCGCGCAGCATCAAAACGAGATTGATTAACTCGCACTTACACCAGCGACGCAGGCCGCGTAATATTTGTTTCCGAAGGCGTGTGTCGGGAACGAATCCGTCGTAAAGTTCGCGCCAGCCGGCGTTTCTTTTTCCGTAGTAGCCCGTTTCCCATCGGCGATTTGCAAGAGCCACAAGCCGGCGATTGTAAAAGTTCATCACGTTCCGGGCAAATCTGCCTCCTTTTCCAGTGAAGGGCAGGTTAAGAAACGCGCATTCCGGATCGCGATAGACTGGTCGAACCAAGCCGATGTAATAACTGCTCACATCGAGAAGCAGCGCCGCTGAGGTTAAGTCCGCGTCGCCCATGTAATAGTATTTGTCCTTGTACAAACTCTCGAACCAGAAACGGTAAGTAACCGGGAATTGTTGGTTGTAATGATGTAGTCGCTCGGTGACGTCCTCGCCTTTGAGACTGCGCGCCAGTAAATCCGCCACGTAGTAGGAAGTGTAAGAACAAAAATCGAGACCCGGGCTGTAAAGCGGATCGATGAATCCGGCGGCATCGCCCACGATCGCCCAACCGTCATCGCAAACTTTTTCGCTATGATACGGCAGCAGCGAAAGCGCGTGCACGTCGCCTTCGATCACTTTTGCTGCACCGAAGATTTCGCGACCAACGGGGTTGTTCAGAATGTGCGCGTGCAATCGTTGTCCCAGAGTCGGTCCCTCTGGAAATTTGAAGATGCGACTGTCGTAAACGATACCGGCGCTGACATCGCCACCCTGCAACGGAATGATCCAAACCCACCAGCCGCGGCCGAAAAGATGGTTTGTGGCCCACTCGCGTCCAGTTCGACAACCGTTCACATAATCGGGAAAGCGTTCGCGCCATTCGTAGCTGTCCCATTCTTTGACGCCGCTGAACCGCGCCCACACCGCATTGATTGGGTGTTCGGTATTCGGTCGAAAATATCCTAGCTTTCGTGCGAACATCGCCGCGCGTCCCGTAGCATCGACGATCCAGCGGCAACTGGCCCCGCGCTGGGTATCATCGACGACAGCGTTTATCTTTTGTCCCTGGCCGCCGTTTAGTTCAAAACTCGTGACCTTGGCGGGGCGCCATAAATCGCAGCCCGCGTTGCGGGCGAGCTCGAGCAGGTGCGAATCGAGCTTCGCGCGGTCCACTTGAAATCCAGGCAGTCGACTCTGATAACGTGTGCCAATCTCAACACAATCATCAAACGGTTGATCATTCCGGTTTGAGAACCAGAGGCGCAATCCCTGCTTGGGTAACTGATGATGCCCGAGATAATGCGTCAGACCCAGGATCCGCGTCATGTAGCAACTGCTCACCTCGGTGGTCGATTCGCCTACCTTACGATCGAACGCAGCCCCCTTTTCGATGATCAGGACACGCGCTTCGGGGCGTTTGCGCTTCAGCATGAGAGCCGTTGCCGCGCCCGAAAACGCGCCCCCGATGATCACGACGTCGTAATCGAAATTCATCGCTCGAAAAGGATGGCCTTTATACCGCTCCGGAGCAAGCGCGTCGAGTGACCAAGATAATCCTGTCTGCGAGGTATTGCCACGAGCGCAGCGACTATTTCGATTGAGCCTCCATCACGGTGCAGGCAGGATTGACTGCATCACGAGATGATCTTCACGAACACGCGGTTGATTTTTCCCGATGGAATTCGCGACGGGCTTGAAGTTATCCTGCAAGAAGGAAGGATCGCCGCGATCCAACCGCCTACGCCGAAGCTACGGCGGACAGGCGAGCGGGTACGCGAAAACGAGATCCTTGATCTTAATGGAAATTATCTTGCGCCCGGTTTTATCGATCTTCATGTGCACGGCGCGCTTGGCCGCGACACGATGGAAGCCTCGGCTGAAGCGTTTCGCTCTATTTGCGAATTTCACGCGAGTGGCGGCACGACATCGCTTCTGCTCACGACAGCGACTGCGCCTCTTAACGAAATCGTCAAGGTCTTGCAGACGGTTTGCGATTTTCGATCAGCGATCAGTCTGATTGTCGGTGTTCATGTCGAAGGGCCGTTCATTTCGAAAGCGAAAGCCGGAGCGCAACGCGCCGAGTTCATTCAGGATCCGTCACCAGGTGCTGTGCGGCAGTTGCTCGAACACACGGACCTGCTGAAGCGTGTGACGATCGCGCCCGAACTGCCGGGAGCTCTTGAAGCGATCGAAATCTTCCATGCTCATGGGATCAGCGTGAGCGGCGGACATAGCGATGCATGGGATGAAGACGCCCGGGCGGCATTCAATCGCGGTATGCAAAGCGTGACGCACACCTTCAATTGCATGTCGAGGGCGCGCCGTCGCGGAATTTATCGGGTCGCCGGTTTGCTCGAGTTTGCGTTGAGCGAACCTGACATCAGTTGTGAACTGATCGCCGACGGTCATCATGTTTCCCCGACGCTGATGAAAATGTTGTATCGCGCGAAAGGCGCGAAAGGAATCTGTTTAGTTACTGACGCAACCGCTGGTGCCGGGTTGCCGGAAGGATCGCAGTTCGCGCTTTTCGGTAAGGATTGCATCGTAGAAAACGGAGTCAGCCTCCTGGCTGATCGTTCAGCGCTAGCCGGCAGCGCAGCGCGGATGATCGACCTTGTGCGCATGATGGTGCGCGAGGTGAACGTTCCGTTGAATGAAGCCATTGCGATGGCGACGGAAAATCCCGCACGCGCTATCGGTCTCGAAACGAAAGGTCGCTTTATCGTTGGAGCGGACGCCGATTTGGTTGTGCTTTCGCCGGAAATAGAAGTGGTGCGAACGTTCCGCTGCGGTGAGCAAATCTGGTCTCATTAACACCCTGACTTCAGCCCGGTATGTGCCCTCGCTGCGGAACTCAAGCCATTTTAACGGCTTCCCTTTTTTACTAAACCGTTGAAACGGTTCGCAGCGTTGGGCTGCTTCTTCACCGGGCTGAAGCCGCGGTGTTAATGAGACATGTCATAGCGACATCAGAAATTCCGCGATGTCGAGCGCTGCGCGCGGGCGGCTCAGCTTGCTGATGTTGCCGGCCCATTCTCGCCATTGTTTTGCGCCGTCATCGAATGCGCGCTGCACCTGTGCGACAACTTCTCGTGGCGATTGGGCCATCACGCCTGAATTTGTTTCGACGATCAACCGGGCATTGCCTTCCTCCTGACCGGCTACGACGTGGTTGATGATCATAGGACATTTTGCAGCAATCGTTTCCTGCACCGTCGCGCCACCGGCTTTGCCGATGAGCAAATGGTTCTCGTGCATCATGCGAGGGAGTTCGTTCGTCCAGCCAACGATCTTTATCGGGTGACCATCTGCGGCCGCGTTAATGTCAGCCCGTAGTTCATCAGCGCGGCCGATCGTGACGGTAAGATCCAGATCAAGTTTCGCGAGCATACGCACGAGTTCCGCCGCGCCGCGCTTGGCGACAGTGATCGTGTACAAAACCCGCCGATTGGAATTAGTGGAAGGCAATGGCCGATCTGCGGTGAGATCTGCGAATTTTGGACTGACGGGAAAACCAAATATCCTGATTTTTTCTGGCGCAACTCCGCCACTCCGCAGCACGCTGGCGCTTTGTTCGTTCGCAACAAGGAAATAGTCCGCCGGGCTCCGGTACCAGGATGCGTTGATCGTGATCGAGTCCGTGACAACCACCACACATTTGCAGACTCTCCCGGCTCCCAAAATGTCCTGAAGCACATTGGCGTAGGCGGGAAAAGAGCAGACGACGATGTCCGGCTTAAAACGGTTAAGCACGGGACCAAACTGCGCCTTCAGCCTGGTCAATCGGCGAAATTCCGTGCTGTAATCTGTCTTGCGATCGAGCCAGCGGTAAACGAACCCCCAGGCGCGTGGCGCAGAATTCACCAGCGCAAGATAGCTTCGGCGGACCAGTTCGTTGATCGGCCCGTAGGCTTCGGCAAACAGATCCCGCAATTCCACGATTGTCTGATCCGAAGCGACGCGGGCCAGCCCGTCGCGCACTCCTCTGGCGGCACTGTTATGACCCTCTCCGAAACCGGCCGTGAGAATCAATATTTTCTTCTTCATCAGTCGTCAGGCGACATTTACTACGATCGAGGACACACGCAGAGGGTAATCACTCGCAAAAGCATTTGGACTTTAATGGATATTTGTGCCCGGCAAAGTAAACTCCTGCGGAGATGAAATATCTCAGATTGATTTGGCGTGTTACGCGCCGGCTGGTTTGGGAAACAGCGATGGACAACACGACCGGGCTGGCTGCGCAGATGGCGTACGTGCTTCTTTTCGCGCTGGCTCCCGGTACACTGTTTCTCTGGCATCTGCTGGGTCTGTTCGGCACTGATCCCACCAAGTTGCATCGGATGTATCTTCTCTTGCGGAGTTTCATGCCACCGGATCCAAAAGTGCAGGACATTCTGGACTCTGCCATTGCGAGCGTCGTGGTGACAGGCACGAGCGGACTGCTGGCGAACGCCGGCATCCTCCTTGGAATTTATTTCGGGACCGTTTTCATCGCCACCGTTTCACGCGCACTCAGCCACATGCACGGAGTCCAGGAAGATCGCCACTGGTGGTCCAAATACATCATCTCATTCTTCATGCTTTTCTGGTTTGGGATTGTCATCGTGTTTAGCTTTAACGCCGTTGTTTTCGGCGAAAAGCTGGCCGGCATCGCAGAGGTAAATTGGCAACTCTCGTTTCCGCTCCAGGCGTGGATTGCAGGGTTGAATCTGCCGTTGACCGCCGTGGCGCTGGTCGGGCTCGCGCTTGCGTTTTATCTTCTCACACCGGAAAATTATTTGACGGTTCGTCAGGCGCTGCCGGGGGCAATTTTCTTTGCGGTCGGCTGGATCATCGCGACGAAACTTTTCCAGCTCTACGTGGCACGATACGATCGTTATAACCCGACTTATCTCGCGCTGGCGTCGATCATCGTGCTGCTCACGTGGATGTATCTGACTTGTCTGTTGTTGTTGCTCGGAGGTAAATTGAATGCCATCATCCGGCGCGAGCGTAAGAAGATGCGCGTCGCCCAGCCTGTCGCGCCCTCGCCTGCAGCGCCACTCGCCTCGTCGACGAATACGTAAAAGTTAGCCGATAATACGGTGAAAAAGCGCAGCTCTTTGTGGTTTGTAACTTTTTTAACAAATCGCTGCTGTAAGCGTTGATCGCATCGCGGGCTCTGTTACGCTCCGTCGCAGTGTTGCGCTTTCGCATTTGGGTTGCAACTGCGCTCGCATTTGGCGCATTGGTCGGGGGTCTTATTCGCGCGCAGGTCAATGAAGAAAAACAGCGCGATCAATCGGAGGAAACCGAGACACGCGCCGCATCCACTCCGAAACCGAAGAAATCTCCAACGCCGAAAACAAAGCGACACCACACCCCAACACCGAAACCAAAAACCGCGAAGAAGAAATCCAGCACGAAGAAAAGTGCGAAATCGAAGTCGGCATTAAAAGAGGAGACGCCTAAGTCACGAAAAACGCCGGCGCCGCAAGTAGAAGAAGAACGCGCCGCGTCCGAACCCGGAGCGCCGCCGCCACGTGCGATTGCAGTGCCAACGCCAACGCCTTCGCCACAGACTAAAGCCGCGCGCACCTTTTCAGCGGGCGGACAGGCTCAGGTTGTGATCGAAAAATCAGGCATTGAGGAGGACCAGGGATTCGAGCCTCCGCCGTCGCCGCCGCCACGCCGAGGTTTCTGGCCGTGGAGACGTCCAGTCAGCTACCGTTACCTAACAAGTTCGGTGATCGATGCGATCCGGCGCGCGCCGGTGAAACGGCGTCGCTGGCAGTTCATTGTCGTGCACAACAGCGGCACGCGGCAGGGCAATGCGCGTGTGTTTGATTATTACCACAAGCATGTTCGCCGCATGCAGAACGGTCTCGCCTATCACTTCGTTATCGGGAACGGCACATCAACCGGCAACGGCCAAATCGAAGTCGGCGATCGATGGCGGCGCCAGATAAACGGCGGTCATGTGCACAGCGATTATCTGAACAACATCTCGCTCGGCATCTGTCTCGTAGGCGATTTCAATCGAGACCAGCCGACGCGTGCACAGCTCGACGCATGTGAGGAGCTCATTCGCTATCTGCGAGACCGCTGCGGCAAAACCGAGAGAGGTACGATACCGGTGAAGCCTCACCGCGAAATCAACCCACCGCGCTGGGCCACGGATTGCCCGGGCGACGATTTTCCTTATTCGTGGTTCCGCAAATTCTGACAGAGAGTTTACGACCCGTCTCGAGTAAACGAATTTGCGCCTGGTGCGGCGCCGATACGCTACGCTATGCGGGCGATTTACTGGAGTTT
>DATDAJ010000029.1:0-3580 GCA_036525475.1 Candidatus Udaeobacter sp. | reverse complement strand
CTGCGGATCGAACTTTTGATTTTGCGGAACGTTCGACTGCACCGCGGCAACGCGAAGCGGTTTTGTGGGCGACGAAATCTGGGCCGCACGGAGTCCGAAAATCAAAACGCCTACAATAGCCGCCATGGTGATAGTGAAATCAAAATGGGGTCGCATCACCCGTGTCCGCGCCTCTACAACCAGTCGATACACGGTCGTGAGAACGATCACGTTGACAAACGCAACCATGAACGACAACCCTGCAACGCCGGTGAGCTCTGTGATTTGAATCAATGGCCAATTACCGTGTAGCGCGACACCGAGGCCGTTCCAGCCGAACCCCGAGAAAACCCAGCCGCGCAACCATTCATGTGTGGTCCATGCTGCCGCGAGGATGAAAGCGAGTCGCAGGTTGTTTGTCGATTTTGTCCAGGGCGATGGCGCGGGAGTGGCCGTGGTTCGGGCTTGGGCGAGCATCTGGCCCCATTTGCTAGCGGCGCGTGATTGCCTCTTGCCTGTTCGTGGCCGCAGCAGACCGCAAAACCACGCCCAAATCGCGAAATAAATCGCCATGTAAAACTGAAGGACAAACCAACCGAGAACGGTGACCGTCGTGAGCCAGGAGAATACGACCCAGAAGAACATCAGGCCGGCGACGTAACCGAGAAGCAAGTTTCGAAACCACGGATGACGCGACTCCCCGCCGGAAAACCAAATTGCGGCGATAAGCGGGGTCAGCGCGATCCAGCAGAACCACGTCAGGTTAAACGGCGCAAAACAAGCCGCGTAAAGAAGCCCGCTACAGATTGCGGCCAACCATGGCCAAAGCTTTGTCATTCTTTTCATCGAGTGCGCTCATACCAGGGTCGCAGGCTCCAAATTCCAACATCCAAGCTCCAAAGAAACTTCAAATCCCAAAAGACCAAGTCTCCATTTCGCACTGTTACACTGTCATGTTGAGCGAAGCGAAACATCTCAGGTTCCATTTGCGATCCCAGAGATCCTTCGCTCCGCTCAGGATGACAATCGCATGTCTAGGGCTTCGAGTTGGGAGCTCAGACTATCGCAGCCGAGACTCGGCACCCGTTCGCAGCCAACTCCAGAGATTCTCCAAGTGTTCTTCAACTTCCGCTTTGATTCGGTCGAGCTCTGCGCCGGTAAATTTCTCACTTTCTGGCCGGCGGCGCGCAAAAAGGTAATACTTTATTTTTGGCTCTGTGCCTGACGGGCGCACAGCGATACGCGTGCCGTCTTCCAGCTCAAGCATCAACATTTTCGTCTTTGGAATCGGATCGCCTTCGACGTCTCTGATCTCATCCGTCTCGAAATTTTTAAAGTTCGCCACTTTCAGGCGGTGTATTTCGCGGATCGGATCGGTCGTGTATGACTTCATCAGACTGGCGATCTTGTTTGCTCCCTCTGCGCCCTCGAAAACAAGCGAACTGGTTTTCTCCGCAAAATAGCCGAACTGCGAATAAATTTCGTCGAGTAACTGATCGACCGTTTGTCCACGCGATTTCGCGTAAGCGGCTACTTCACAAAACATGATTACTGCGCCGTTCCCGTCTTTGTCGCGAACAAAATCAGCGCCGCTGTAACCGTAGCTTTCTTCGCCGCCGAAAACGTAAAATGAAGAGTATGCGAGCCGAAGCCGCCGCGTTTCGCTTTCAGCAAGATCAGCATAACTCCGTCGCAGTTGTTCGGGAATCTCACGCTCGTAATCTGCCAGCTTCGCACCGATGTACTTAAAACCCGTCAACGTTTCTACACATCGGACGCCGAAATGATCGGCGATCGCGTTTTGCAGATCGGTGGTCACGAAAGTTTTGATGATCACGGCGCGCGCTGCGTTTGGCTTGTTTAGCACGCCTTTGTCGAACAGCGTCTTGATTCTATACCACGCCAGCAGCGAACCGATTTGGTTTCCGGTCAGCAATTTCATCTTGCCATCCCTGGTTCGAACGGCCACTCCCATACGATCGCAGTCCGGGTCAGTAGCAACGACCAAATCGGCGTTCTCTCTTTCAGCAAGATTCATCGCCATGGTTAACGCTTCGCCGTATTCCGGATTCGGCGACTTCACCGTTGAAAACCCGCCATCGAAACAATCCTGCTCCGGCACGACTTGGAACTTGAAACCGAGCCGGTTCAGCATTGGTCTGATGATTACGCTGCCGGTTCCGTGCAATGGCGTGTAAACAATCCGCAGCGATTTCGCCTCGCGAATAACTCGCGGATCGAGGATCAACGTTTCGAGCCGGTGCATGTAAGCCTGGTCGATATTCTTTCCGATAACCGTCACTTTTCCTTGTTGCTCTTTAGGGAGCGGCGTAAACGACTCGGTAGTAATCGCGTTCACTCTGGCGATGATTCCGATGGCGTGTGGATCGATCACCTGCGCGCCGTCGTTAAAATAAACTTTGTACCCGTTGTCGTGCGGCGGGTTGTGGCTGGCGGTGATTACGATCCCTGCGTTCGCGCGCAAATAACGAACGGCAAACGAAAGCTCTGGGACAGAACGCGGACCATCGAACACAAAAGCATCGCAAGCATTTTCCGCTGCGACTTTCGCCGCCAACTCGGCGAACTCTTTCGAGAAAAATCGCGGATCATGCGCGATCACGAGTTTTGGCTTCGTCGAAATTCCCTGGCGCAAGCTCCAGTCCTGCAGGTAAGCAACAAGTCCCCGGGTTGCGCGGTTGATGTTAAAGAAATTCATCGCATTCGTGCCGACGCACGGGAATTCCGGTCGCTCGCCTTCGTGCGAATTTCCGCGTTCCGCCGTCGGCACGATTTTGCCAATGGTGCGGCCGCGCAAGCCACCCGTTCCAAATGCAAGAGTCTGGTAAAACCGGTCGTTTAGTTCCTGCCACTCAGCGGCATGGACGAGTTCCTTAACCGATCGAAAATAGACGTCTGACCCTGCGCCTTCGAGCAGTGTCCGAATATTCTTTGCCGATGATTCGATCAGTTGCCCGTGAGCAACGGACTGTTTGATCCTCGCATTTAGGTCTGCAAGATCAGCTGTCATTTCCGGCAACTGTTCCGTGATGGATTGGCTTTGCAAGCACTCTGTGGCGAACCGGAAACACTTGCGTCATTTATTTCGGTTCAGTATGGAGCTGCAAAGGAGTTGAACGGTCAGACATTTTATCTCGCACTTGGCCATCCAAGAGTCTTGGCTGTAATGGCTCTGACGTGGAAAAATTACTCGCTGACTCGCCTTATGACGTTATCAGGCATCCGCTCGCCTCTCGAATTTCGCTTTTTCCACATTAATGGCATTGCGCTACACGTCGTTCTTGCCGGGCCTGCAAGCGGTAAACCTTTAGTATTCCTCCACGGTTTTCCCGAGTTCTGGTTCGCGTGGCGGCACCAAATTGATCACTTCGTCTCCTCCGGATATCGCCTGATCATACCAGACCAACGAGGTTACAACTTAAGTGACAAGCCTGCAGGCATTGCTAGCTATTCCATTGACCTGCTTCGAGCGGCACGATCGTACCCGACCTTCGCTGGTTGTTAGGCGGCGGACTTGTCATCGTTTTCCTGCTGGTCGTGTGGGTACGCGCCGTTCTGTTCGAATGACTAGCCGGGCTTT
>DATDAJ010000028.1:0-4244 GCA_036525475.1 Candidatus Udaeobacter sp. | reverse complement strand
CAGTTGGTAAAACACCGCGCCAAGCCCGTAAACATCCGTAGCCCTCGTGATCTGGGCATTGTTTCCCACCGCTTGTTCTGGCGCCATGTAACTGGGCGTGCCCAAAACTTCCATTGTGCGCGTGACGGTACTCTCTGTCTCGACCAGCCGGGCCAGCCCGAAATCGGTGAGATGCGGTTCGCCTTCTGCGTCCAGCAGAATGTTTCCGGGTTTGATGTCTCGATGCAGAATGTGGTGTTCGTGGGCGTAATCAACGGTGTGCGCCACTTTGGCGATTAATTCCGCCGCGCGCCGGATTGACATCGGCTCGCGCCTGACCACTTCATCGAGCTGCCCGCCCTCGATGAATTTCATGCTGAAGTAACATGAGCCTTCGCGCTCTCCGATTTCGAAGATAGGAACGATGCAGGGATGGTCTAGACTGGCTGTCGCTTCGGCTTCGACATGGAAACGTTTCAGATGCGTTTTCGTCGCTAACTGGCCCAGACCGATAATTTTCAATGCGACCATGCGATTGAGACTCTTCTGCCGCGCTCGATAGACAAGGCCTTGACCGCCACCGCCCATTTTTTCCAGGAGTTCGTAGTCTCCAAAGTCGGTTACTTTCTTGAGAGCGCGCGCTTGTTGAGTCTGGTCATCCGCCTTCGCAGCCGATTCGGCGGAGTAGGCAGCTACGACGGACGGGTCGCCAGCTCCGAAATCCTTCGCGAGCGAGCCGGCTACAGGTTCATTTGCGAACAGACCGGTTTCTAACAGGCATGCGCTACAAAATTCCTGCGGACCGTCCGAGAAGAATTCCGCACCGCATTTTCCACAGAATCTATTCGCGGTTTTCACCCTCCTTTGATCACCCAACCATTCAATAGAGTAATCTGGGAAATTCTCGCTGAAGTTATGCGCGCAAGACGGCAATCAAATGGCGTAGCTCATCTTCTGTGTCGTCCGGTGCGATCACCGTGTGAGCGATTTCTTCGTGCAACAATTCCCGATAACGCACGCGCAGTCGATAGAAGGCTTGGTTCACAGCGTTTTCAGTCATTTCGAATTGATGCCCAATCTGCGCTTGAGAAGGGCGTTGGTCGTCGTCGGTGAGCAATTTCTTTAACTGCTCAAACAGGGCAGCATTGCCAGCCACACGGTACTCATCTTCTAATCGCGCGAGCACTTGGTCCAAAACTGTCAATGCCCAGCGACGCTCGAAGATTCGATCGGCGCTCAAGGTGTCCGCTGGCTCAAGATCAGCGCGCTTGCGCGCGAGCAATTCGTCCAGTGGTATAACCGCCCGACCTTCACCGCGCTTAGCGGTCGCAGCATAACGGCGTTCCTTAGCCAGGAAATTTTTGAGCGAGGCAAAGAAAAAGGAACGTAAACGTCCCTTCTCGCGGCGGACGGCTTCCAGATCTCTGCGTTCAAATAGCAGCGCGAAGAAACTTTGCGTGAGGTCTTTCGCCTCTTCTGGCTCTGCGCCTTGTCGCCTGATAAAACTGTAAATGGGCCACCAGTAAGTGCGGCAAAGTTTCTCAAGTGCTTTGTCCGCCTCTGGCGATTCGCCCTGCGCGGTGAGGACGACACTCCAATGCGTGGTGGCAAATCCTACAGCACCGCCTTGAGTGATTTGACCAATCGCCCTCCGCAACGCCCCGTCTTCAACCGCAGGCACGCTGCGATCCAACTAAAAAGTCGCGCGCAAATCAAGCCTGGACTCCGTCTACAAGGAGGGACGGCTCCTTGGTGCTTTCAAACTTTCGCGTTTACGAATCGCGCTTTGAGCGTTTCAATTAGCCCGTGACCGAGCGGAAGAAAATCTTTGGCACGGATGGAGTGCGCGGCGTCGCAAACGTCGAGCCGGTGACGGCGGAGACGGCGCTGAAACTTGGACGCGCTGCGGCGTTTGTGTTCGCGCAAATGAATCCGCGCAGGACGCCTGACGGCGCGCGGCCCAAAATCGTGCTCGGGAAAGACACACGTCTTTCGGGTTACATGCTGGAAAACGCGCTGGTGGCCGGAATCACTTCGCTTGGCGTGGATGTTCTGGTGATTGGGCCGTTACCGACGCCGGGCGTAGCGTACATCACCCGATCGCTGCGCGCTGATGCTGGCATCGTTCTGTCCGCGTCGCATAACGCTTATCAGGACAACGGCATCAAATTCTTCCGGCACGACGGTTACAAGTTGGATGATCAGATCGAGGAAAAAATCGAGAACCTCGTTTTCACCGGAGAAATTGATTCCATGCGGCCGACCGCCAACAAAGTCGGTCGAGCCACACGAATCGATGACGCGCTCGGCCGTTACGTGGAATTCGTCAAAGCGAGTTTCCCCAAGGGAATGTCGCTCGAGGAAATGCGCGTCGCAGTGGATGTCGGGAATGGCGCCGCGTATAAATCGACGCCGTGCGTTCTGCGGGAGTTAGGTGCGGAGGTTGCCGTGGCGCACAATGAGCCGAATGGGATTAATATCAACGACGGCTGCGGCAGCATGCATCCGGAGGAAATCCAGCGAGCTGTCCATATCAGCGGCGCGGATGTCGGCATTAGTCACGACGGCGATGCTGATCGCGTTCTTCTTTGCGATGAGGACGGCGAGATTGTCGATGGCGATGAAATCCTCGCGATCGCGGCCTTGGATTTTTTGAAAACTGGCCGGCTGGAGCAAAACACTGTCGTGGCAACGGTCATGAGCAACTTCGGTCTGGATGAAGCGCTCGCGGCGCGCGGCGGCAAAGTCGTGCGGACGAAAGTCGGCGATCGTTATGTCATTGAAGAAATGG
Source organism: Candidatus Udaeobacter sp. (assembly GCA_036525475.1). GTDB lineage: Bacteria > Verrucomicrobiota > Verrucomicrobiia > Chthoniobacterales > UBA10450 > Udaeobacter. The sequence goes on along the minus strand of DATDAJ010000028.1, from coordinate 1,474 downwards.
TGCGGCAAAAACTGAATCTCGGTGGCGAACAGAGTGGTCACGTCATTTTTCGTGACTTCACCACGACAGGCGACGGCATCATTACCGCGCTCCAGATTTTGCGGGTCATGCACAAAACCGGCCAGCCATTGAGCAAACTCAAGGCGTGTTTGCAAAAGTATCCGCAGGCCCAGCGCGATCTGGCGGTGAAAGAGAAGCGTCCGCTGGCGGAGCTGGATTCTGTGATGAAGTTGGTAACAGAGGCCGAGAAAGAGTTGTCCGGCAAAGGCCGTGTGCTCCTGCGTTATTCCGGCACCGAGCAAAAGATTCGTCTACTCATTGAAGGGCGCGAGATTGAAATGATCGACAAACAAGCAGACCGGATCGCGGACGCGATTCAAACGGCGATCGGAGCGTAATGCCCTGTCATCCCGAACGAAGTGAGGGACCTCACAAATGACCATGGATCAGCTGTCGTTCAGTCTTGCCGAATTGTTTGAGCGAGAGGTCCTTCGCCGCGCTCAGGATGACCCGCTTTATTTATGAAATTGCAGAACATTATCGAAGCGCTTCTGTTCAGCGCGCAAAAACCGCTCTCTATTCAAGAAATCACTGCTGCGATCAAAGGGGCCGAAAGCGATCGGGCGAGTGAGACGCCTAACGAGTTTGCGCGCGTCAAAAATGCTGAAGTTGCCGCAGCACTCGAACAACTAAAGGTGGAATACATTCAGCAGAGCCGCGCGTTTCAACTGGTCGAGAAAGCAGAAGGCTGGCAACTTGCTACCGACCCCGGCTTTGCAAAGTGGGTCCGGCAGCTTTTCCCGGCTCCAAAACCGGCTCGTTTGAGTGCGCCTGCGCTGGAGACGTTGGCAATCATTGCGTATCGTCAGCCGATTACCCGCGCGGACGTAGAAGCCGTGCGCGGCGTGAACATCGATGGCGTGCTGCAAACCTTGATGGAGCGCGGTCTGGTGAAAATCGCCGGACGCGCCGAAATCCCGGGGCGGCCGCTCCTTTACGAAACGACACAATTTTTTCTCGATCACTTCGGTCTGCGCAATCTCGACGAATTGCCAAACGCGGAAGAGTTGCGGAGACGTTATTTGCCGGTGGCGCAACCTGTAGCCGGCATCGATGATGCCGGCAAGCCAGGCTCATCGCCTCCGGCTGCAACGAATCTGTAGCCGTCGCCCTATGGGGCGGGCGCGATCTGCGTATGAATGGCTTCTCGTGGTCACGCTTCGCACAGCGAAGCGGCTACAGCGGATTGTTGCTTGCCACGTTTACAACGTCGCCGGCTGCCTTTGCCGAAATCAAAGCTTCGGATTGCGAGCGTGCCGCAAAATACTCCGAGAGCAGGCGTGGCAGTGCGGTGCTGGTGATGCAAAATGGCCGGACAATTTTCGAGCATTACGCAAACGATGGATCCGCAAACAGACGGTGGCCGATCTTTAGCGGCACAAAAAGTTTTTGGGGAATTGCAGCGCTCGCGGCT
>DATDAJ010000027.1:0-2706 GCA_036525475.1 Candidatus Udaeobacter sp. | reverse complement strand
CAAATGCGCGGGACGCATTTCCGCGCTCACGAAATTAGTCAAAAAGCAACCGGTGTCGGGTTCGTTAGGCATCAGCCATACGCGCTGGGCGACGCATGGCAGTGTGAATGACGAAAACGCGCATCCCCATTTTGACGCAAGCGGAAAGCTGGCGCTGGTTCACAATGGCGTCATCGAAAATTATCAGGCGCTTAAGGATGAGCTCGTTCGTAGTGGCGATACGAAGTTTCGTTCCGACACTGATACGGAGGTGCTCGCGCATCTGATCGGGAAATTGTACGATGATTCGTGCGCCAGCACGATGGACGCGCCCGGAAAGAAGGCCAGGCTTTTCGATGCTGTTCGCGCTGCACTTCGGCAAGTGATCGGCACGTACGGCATCGCTCTGATTCACGCAGATGTGCCGGATTTCATGATCGGCGCGCGCCGCGGCAGTCCGCTCGTGCTCGGAGTAGGAAACGGTGAAAATTTTCTGGCCAGTGATGTAAGCGCAATCGTCGCTTACACGCGCGACGCAGTTTATTTAAATGACTTCGATGTTGTCGCCGCTGGACCCGATAAATTCGAGATTAGTTCGCTTGCCGGCGACAGCACCGAGCATCCGGTCAGCAAAGTCGATTTCACTGCCGAAGATGTCGGCAAAGGTGATTATCCCCATTACATGCTCAAGGAAATCTTTGAGCAACCGGACACGGTTCGAGACGCGATGCGCGGGCGCCTCAACACTGAAGAATCCACGGCAAAATTGGGCGGCCTGAACATGGCGGCCCCGCAATTGCGCGATGTCGGGCGAATCGTTCTCACCGGATGTGGCACCGCACTACACGCGGCAAGAGTCGGCGAATATTTGATTGAGCGCATGGCGAGCATCCCAACTGAAGTGGATTACGCCAGCGAGTTTCGCCATCGCAACACGCCGATGACGCCCGAGACGCTAGTCTTCGCCATCAGCCAGAGCGGCGAAACTGCGGACACGCTCGGCGCGTTGCGCGAGAGCCGGCGCAAAGGCTTTCGGAGCCTTGGAATTTGCAACAACGTCGCAAGCACGATCGCGCGTGAAAGCGATGGCGGCGTTTACATGCACGCGGGACCGGAGATTGGCGTGGCGGCCACCAAATCGTTTACCTCACAACTCACTATCCTCACGCTGCTCGCATTGCTCTTCGGACGCATGCGAAATCTCGCGACGGCGGAGGGGACCCGCGTGATCGGAGCGCTACAGGCGTTGCCCGAACAGATTGAAACGGTTTTAGAGCTGAACGATCACATCAAGGAAATCGCTGGCAGATATGCGAATGCGAATGGTTTCCTGTTTTTCGGCCGGCAGTTCAATTTCCCGCTTGCTCTCGAAGGCGCGCTCAAGATGAAGGAGATCACGTACCTTTTTGCCGAAGGCCATCCGAGCGCGGAGCTCAAGCACGGTATCATTGCGCTGATCCGACCCGATTTGCCCTCGGTCTTCATTGCACCTGATGATTCGGTTTTTTCAAAAAACCTGAACAACATTGAGCAAGTGAAAGCTCGCAAGGGACCGATCATCGCAGTGACAAGTGGCAACTGCATGAAACATCTGAAAGGTATCGCTAGCGAGGTCATCGTTCTGCCGGAAGCGCCTGATTACGTGATGCCGATTCTCGCGGTCATCCCACTCCAGCTTCTGGCGTATCATGTTGCTGTCGCACTCGGTCGCGACGTCGATAAACCGCGCAATCTTGCCAAGAGCGTGACGGTAGAGTGATTGACGCCTAACGAGGCGGCAAAGCGCACAGCGTCCAATTCATCGGCGCATGATGTGAACGGCAAGAATACGGCTTTGATGCCGCGCCAGGAGATAATCGACAAAATCGCCAATGATTGAGTTCGGCTTATTGCCAAGCTTTGTCACCACGCGGCAAATCAGGGTGCGGCTGCGTCCGTGCCATTCCAGATTGATCGCGCCGTGCGCGGTTTCGCTATGGATTTTTGCCCAGCCGTGTGGACGCCCCGGGCGCTGGTGTTCACTGGGAATTAGATTAAACCGCCCGAGTTGAGGATCGGTCATGATCTTTTCCCGCAGCGATCCCGTCCCGGTCGCGATTACCTGAATTACGGTCTGCATTCCACTGCTTAGGTTCAGCAGGAAACCGCTTCTTTTGCAATGATTCTTTGGTTGGTAGGGCGCGACCGCCGGGCGAGCCAAACGTGCCTATTTCTCAAGCAGCGAGCGATACATTACGTAAACGTCGACGTATCCTCTATCGGGATGACGGAACGCACTCGCCAACGTGCCAACGATTTCGAACCCGAGGTCCTGCCATAGACGGATCGCAGCGGTGTTCGTGCAAATCACATAATTGAATTGCATCGCGCGAAAACCAAGCCGGCGCGCTTCGCTCAAGCAATGCTGGGCCATCGCGCGACCGATCCCCTGCCCGCGAGCGCTCGCTGAGACCATGAATCCTGCGTTGGCGACATGCGACCCGCCACCGGATTGGTTAGGCCGCAGGATGTAAGTGCCTAGAATCTGTCGCGGTCGGGTGATTATAGGCGAAGCCGTTGGCTTCCGTGGGACGGCAACGCCGTCCGCCACAGCATCTTCCTCCGCCACGTACGTGTGCGTGCCGGGCGCAAACCAGTACGCCAGCGCACCCTCGCGCGAGATGTTCGGATCCAACGCATACGTATCCCCGGCTGCAACGACCTCATGGAAAATGTTCCAAATCGCCT
>DATDAJ010000026.1:0-4646 GCA_036525475.1 Candidatus Udaeobacter sp. | reverse complement strand
GGCCTGATCACCATGTGATTTCCAGCGAGCTACTTCAGGACGTCTTACAGCGCGCCAGTTCGCGTTTCGGAATTGGTCGAGAGTACGGAATATCTCTTTTGGCACTGGTACGGCGAGACCGTGCAACTGTTTTGCTTGGGACGGGAGTGGGCTGTTTTGCTCAGAGGGCGTTTGGGCCAACGCCGGCATGGCAAGAACAACCTGAAGAAAGAAGCAGAGTTTTAGTGCGGACATTATGAATTCAGAATCTACTCGGAGTTGTTTCTTCAACGCGCCCACCTGCGCTTCTGCCTTTTCGCTAATAACATCGGCTGGAGAATTCGGCATACGTTTTTCGCGTTAGGATTCGGCGTGACGGCTGGGTACAACCAACACCGGCCGCCCGGCGTAACGGACGACGTGTTCTGCGACGCTCCCGATGAGCGCGTGCTTCACTCCGGTCCGACCGTGAGTAGAAGTGACGATGAGATCAACCTCTCGGTCGCCCGCTGCGGCGCAGATTTCGTCGACCGCGAGGCCAGGGAGAATTTCTGTTTGGACGGACACGCCGTGCAAAAAATCCATCTGCTTCAGCGCGTCCATTTCCTGCCGTGCCGTTTCCTCCTCCGCTTCGGCCAACCCCGACAGACGCACGCCGGCGCGGTCAACGTATACGTAATTCGTATATGGATACATCGCGTGAAACAGGCGCAGCGTAGCGTGAAGATTCTTTGCCAGAAACGCCGCGTACTCCGTTCCGGCGAGCGAACATTGCGAGAAATCTGTGGGAACCAGAATGGTGCGGATGGGGAATGTTTTGCTGTTCGCTTTCGATTTCTGTTTTCGTTTCCGTGTAACAAGTACAGGGCACGGCGCGTTGCGGACGACTCGTTCCGCCGTGCTCCCGAGCAGAAGATGCTTCAGGCCGCTATGGCCGCGTGTTGAAAGCGCAATCAACTCAGCATCATGTTCGCGGGCCACACCGACAATCTGCTCGTACGGTCGGCCGGCACGAATGTGGCAATTCTCCGGACGAAATGTCGGTACATGTTTGCGATGAATACCGGTCAATTCCTCGTTAAGCCGTTCGATCGCCTCTGCTGATTGCAAGAGGAGATGTGCTGCGCTCGGCTCTGACGACGCTTCGTCCGTCGGATAGATGTGTACAAGATCAATGGCTGCGCGAAATTGTTTCGCCAGCCAAACAGCATAATCGAGCGCGTCCAGTGATGCGGGCGAGAAATCCAGTGGCACTAGAATTTTTTCAATCTTGAATTCTAACGGGTTATCCCGCGTCTGCGGGGTTGTGGAAGTATCCGGTGTCATATTTAATCGGTGAAAACGCCGCCTTTACATAGCGCTGTCATGTTGAGCGGAGCGCTGCAACGAAATGCGAAGCATGAGGCCAGGCTTTCAAACATCTCTGGTTTATTTCCATTGGGAGGATCGGTCCAAAAATCGATCCGAGATCCTTCGCTCCACTCAGGATGACATCATGAGATGGCAATGGCTTAAACACGATCGCGCAGCCGGTTTTCGCCGCTCTCTCTGGCACAATTCGCACAGCAAAATATTCTGCTGCCGTTTTCAACACCGTGACCGATGATTTTGCACCCGCAGTGATCGCATTCGGGAGCTATCACATGGATCGCACACTCGAAGCTGTCGAAGACGTGCGTTTTGTCTTTGAACCTGATCTCGAACGTTTTGTCGTAGTCGTTTCCGCAATGTTCACACTTGGCCATAAGTTTTTGCTCCTTTCTTACATTCCGTTTTGGCTCGATTTCATCTTTCTTGAGAGCACAATGACAATTTAAATCGGTTGAAGCGAGCGAAAGTGCGACGGGAGCGCTGCTGCTGGCAATTTGACGAGATCGAACTCGACATGCTCCCTTCAGTTTGGTGTGCAATGCATGCGTCCATTCTCGCTCTTTATCGCTTGAAAATGTACCCTATCTTTTCCCTCATTCTCGTTTTCGTAGGCATCGAGTTCCCGAAGGATGGAGAGCAGCCTCTCCCGGCTAGCCTGCAAGCGCCTAAGCATAACCAGGGCTGTTCGCTTGAGCAGTTCGTAGCCTAACGAGTGGTCCTTTTCGCAATATTCTCGTAAAGTTGTCCCATAGAAAAAGATGGCGTCAATGGGTTCGACCGCGATCGCCGTGAACCGCCAGACGTACGGCGGGAACATCCACGACCAGCCAAGCGGATCCCCCGGACCAATGGTGTCCACTACCAGCGGTTGGCCGGATTCCTCGCTGGACTCGAGCACCGCCTCGCCGCTTTCGATCAAATAAAATCCCTTCGCGAACTCGCCTTCGCGCAAAATCGTTTGCCCTTTCTCGAAGTGAGCAGCGATCGCGCAATCGCTTAGCAACGCCAGATGCGTGCGGCTCATTCCTGCAAAAAATGGATGATGCGCCGCGCGCGACGCCAAAGGTGCCGGTTGCGGCTGGCTGTGAGTCTTGCGTTCGTGAAGCTCGTGAATGACATGAACTTCATGTGCGCCCCATTCAATGCACGCGATCGCCGCGATAAGCAGCGCGATGAGAAAGAATAGTTCATGAACGGTGATTCCCAGCACAAGAGCAATGGCGATCAAGATTGCTGCTTTCCCTGAATGAGGATGATCTAAAGGATTGATTAGTTTCATAAATGCCTTTCCGGTACAATCTGATCGCTCGTTCCGAGAACAGCTAACCATCGCTTGCCTTTTTATGAGCGAATGTTGCGAACTGTTTGGTCGCTATATTGAAAATGGCGGTCCTGCTTCAAAGCGGGTGCGGTGAACTCCAAACGAGGAACAAAGCGTCCAAGTTCGACCCCTTCGCGTTTGAAAACATCAGCCACTGAACGCGACAAACGACGGAGCACGTTTGCGGCTCGTCGATACGCTTGCACACCGAACCGGTTCGCGCCCTGTTCCGCAAAAAATATTCGCGACTTCATCGCGCCGGCCTGCGATTTCAATGTTCGGGCTCGTGTTCACATTTCGCCCAATCCGCAGCGGGCCTGATTTCATCTCCCTGTGTCACGCCTTTGCATCAAACAGTTAGGCAGCCACAGGCTGCCGGCGCGCAGCCCGCGTTAGAAGGTCGCGAACTTCCTCGTCGCTTGTCTGTGAAAAATCTTCGTACCATTGACCGACTGCGTAGAAGCGTTCCGGCATGATCACCGCCGTCACCTCATCGGCTGCGCGTTGCATCTCGCGGAAGGTGGAAGCCGCAACGACAGGTGCCGCGATTATGATTCGCGCGGCATTCAATTGTCGCAGCGCGGAAACCGCCGCGAGCATGGTCGATCCCGTTGCGATGCCATCATCGACGACAATGATGGTTTTTCCTTCGATGTCGATTGGTGGCAAACCTGCGCGATACACTTTTTCGCGTCGTTGAAGCTCGGCCAACTCTTCCGCACTGACGGCGTCCATGACTTCATCGGGAATCCGCAGCGCATTGACGACCTCACCATTGAACACGCGCACGCCACCGGAGGCGATTGCGCCCATGGCCAGTTCAGGATGGCCGGGCAAGCCGAGCTTGCGAACAACAAACACATCAAGCGGCGCATTTAATTTTTTGGCCACTTCCGCCGCCACTGGCACGCCGCCTCGCGGAAGCGCGAGAACGATGATGTCGTCTCGGTTTGCGTAGGTACTTAGGATTTCAGCGAGAAACTGACCAGCTTCAGTTCGATTTAAGAATTGTGTTTTCATATTGTTCGCGAAAGTTGCCTAACGACCACCCCGAATGGGCGTGAAGCTAAACACCAAAAGCTGCGCATGCCGCGGTTGCCAATGATGGAAATCGACGCGGAAGCGTCCAACGTTTTGGCCGCGCACGTCGCTCCGTGCGTTCATCAGCTGAAACAGTTTTTCGGTTTCGTTACGATTAAAGAACTGAGAATCCAGAAACTCGGTCACCCAATTCATCTCGTGAGCGTCGGTGAGGTAGAAGGTGACCTGGATGTCTTCGTCGGAATTCTCAACTATGATGACGCAGTAGTCGTAAACGTTTGCGCTCTTCCATTCGCCTTCGAAGAAGATTGCGCAACGCGGTTGCACTTCAGTTGCGCGGAACTTGGCCGCCTTAAAAAACGAAACTGCATTAGCGAACGTGAACGGCGTCGGTGCTGAATTAGCCGATCCGCTGGCGGGGGCTCGCGCTGCAGCGAAGCTGGTGCTTAACATGCAGAGCCAAACAAAACCGATGGTTTTAAGCGTCTTCATTTTTGAGTGTGCTGGTTGAGTTGACTGGATTACGGCGAGCAGGAATAACGAGGATGGGGCAATGTGCGTAACGCACGACGTGCTCCGCTACGCTGCCGATGAGGATGTGGCCGAGTCCTGTTCGACCATGAGTGGAAATAACAATCAGATCGACATCTTCGTTCGCAGCGTTGCGGATTTGGATTGCAGGCGCACCTTGAATCGCGCGAACAGAATATCGAGCTTTGGCTCCCGCTGCCATTGACCGCATCTGGTTTTCAGCGACGTGCGCGGCTTTATCCATTAATTGTACCGGATCGAGCGCCGCGTATTTATCTCCGAACGGATAGAGGTGCGGATTAATCACGTGGATCAGTCGCAACTCCGCCTTGAATTCGCGAGCCAGTTGAACGGCGTAATCAAATCCGGCAAGTGAACATTCGGAGAAATCCGTCGGGGCAAG
>DATDAJ010000025.1:0-3023 GCA_036525475.1 Candidatus Udaeobacter sp. | reverse complement strand
AGATGAACACGGCAACATTTTAGAAACCATTGGAGTAACGCTTGACGTGAGTGCGCAAAAGCAGGCCGCGCTTCATCTTCAGGTTCAACGCGAAGAAATGGCGCATCGCAATCGTGTGGCGTTAATGGGCGAAATGACTGCGTCCTTTGCGCATGAAATCAATCAGCCTTTGACCGCAATCTCGAACAAAGCCTCTGCGGCGCGTCGTTTTCTTGACCGTGGAAATATCGATCCTGTATTGCTGCGGGAATTATTGCAGGAGATAGCGGCGGACAGCCAGCGTGCCGGAGAAGTAATGCGCGGGATTCGAAGTTTGGTGCGCAAAGAAACCAGCGAACAGACGCTGTTGAATCTCAATGCAATTATTTCAGATACCGTGCGGCTCGTCAGCTCCGACGTATTGAATCGCGAAAGTGTTATCACGACTGAGCTCGACCCCAGCGTGCCTGGAGTGCAGGGAACTCTTGTTCAAATTCAACAGGTATTGCTGAACCTGATCATTAACGCACTCGACGCCATGGAAACACTTCCGGCGCCAGAACGACGCGTCGTTGTCAGTACGCGCTCCGATAAAGGCGATGTCGCTGAATTTACGGTGCGCGATTTCGGAACGGGATTGCCCAAGGATCGTCCGGACAAGGTTTTCGATCACTTCTTTTCCACGAAACAAAAAGGAATGGGTATGGGTCTCGCCATTGTTCGATCAATTATTGAGGCTCACGGCGGAACGATTAGCGGCGAGAATGCCTCTGATCGCGGCGCGCGCATGGTTGTTCGTCTTCCGGCTGCTCGGGGGGAAATTCAGAAAAGTAAAGCGGCGGCATGAGCGAATCGGCTGACGCGCAAGCGAATGAGGTCTGCATCGTGGATGACGATCCTTCCGTCCTCAAATCGATGCATTACCTGCTCGCCTCCGAAGGATTCAACGTCCGCCCATTCAATAAAGCGCAAGATTTTCTGGCACACGCCGGCGCTCATCATGTGCCGGTCGTCGTAACTGATATCTGGATGGATCAGGTGACAGGTTTGGAACTCCTTGCGCGACTCTGTGCCATCTCACCGCGCACAAAAGTGATCGTCATCACCGCGCGTGAAGATCTAGCCGCGCGCGCCACCGCCATGGCCATTGGCCCAGTCGCATTTTTCATGAAGCCGTTCAATGACGAAAAGTTCATTGCCGCGGTCCGTAATGCGCTGAGCTAGGGCTCAAGCTCTTCTTCTCGCTTTGTGACTTCAGCCTCGACAACATCTGCTCAATTCACTTAAAACAGGTACGCATTATGAAAACACAACAATCGCAATTAACCGTCATTCTCATCTTCGTCGCAGCTGTTACCGCGCTCTTTGTGGTTGGTTGTGCCGAGGTGGGATCAGGAAATACAACATCCCTGCTTACTGCAGCCGGATTCCGAGCGCGCACCCCGCAGACGCCGCAGCAACAACAAATCTATGCCGCTCTGCCACCTTACCAGGTCCACCGGGCCGCCGTGAAAGGAAGAACCTTTTACGTTTACAAAGACGAGAAAGCGGGGATTGCCTACGTCGGCCGGGAACAGGAGTACCAGCGTTACCGCGAGTTGGCGGTTCAGCAGCAGATTGCCCAAAACTATTACATGGCGGCGGAAATGGACCGTGCAGCCGCATTTGGTTGGTACGGAGCATGGGGCCCGCGAACTTTCTGGTGGTGAACGCTTGATGCTAAAGACGTAAGTTTCGATTCAAACAGCACCAGCTGCTGAGGCCAAAGGGGGCCGCGAACGGCAAGCGAGGTTTCGGGTTCTGGACCAACATGGGCATTTGCGATGATCTGTGCATTGGTAGTGCGGGTTTCTATTCTGGTTGTTCCACATTGATCTGGCGGCTGGCCGAGATCGCACGAGATCGCGCAGATGCTGCAAAGCGGCAGTGGCGCAATCGTGAATAACGCCTCAATCGCCCGCGTGATCGCCGAGCCCGGAATCAGCGCCTATATCGCCGCCAAACATGGCGTCATTGGATTGTCCAAAGCGGCTGCCGTCGAATACGCAAATACGGGGATTCGCATTAACACGCTGGCGCCCGGACTGGTGAATACCGCAATGACGAAGGCATGGTTCGATGATCCACACATGCGCGCATTTCATCGCGAACACGCCGATCGGCCGTGTCTCACGGCCGGCAGAAATAGCCGGCATGGTTTCATTTCTTTGTTCCGATCTCGCCTCGTTCGCTGTTGGCCAGACGTTCGTGATCGATGGCGGCTACACGACTCATTGACTTAAACTCTGATTTTCGGGCTTGGCTGCGGATTCAAAAAAGGTCATTTTAAAAATCGCCTGAACGATGGTAACGGTGATGACTCTTCCGCCTGATATCGAATTTCTCGAAGACATTCGTCTGTTCATTTACAGACCGCGGGGTTTACTGGATGAAGCTTCGGTCACTAGAGCTGTTAACCTCCTTACAGACCTCGAGGCAATGCTAAAGGAGCCGTTCAATCGGTTCTCCGATACGTCGGCAATCGATCGAGTCGAGTTAAATTACCAATACGTCATTCAGGTTTCCCTCTATCGAGTGCTTTCTTACACAGATCGGCCACCGGTAAAATCGGCAATTCTCGCGACCGACGCCACCGTCGGCCACTATTTTCAACTGCATGCCGTAATCACTCAGGGGTCGCCGATCAATGTTCGAATATTCCAACAACGAGACGACGCCGCGAAATGGCTGGGTGTTGCGCTGGAACGGCTCAGTGAGAATTCCGTGCAAGCGACAAACGAGAGCGGCAACCAACCAAACGGATCTGCTTTTAACAAACAATGAAACTCGCACCTGAGCTCGAATTCCACGACGATCTCCATCTGCTCATCTATCGACCGCACGGTGTGATCGACGAGACGGCTGTTAAAAAAGTTGTGGACGTTCTCGAAGATCTCGAAGCCAAGCTCCAGAAGCCGTTCAATCGATTTTTCGATACTCTAGGAGCCGATGAAGTCGAGCTTAACTTCAAATACGTCATTCAAGTCTCTCTCTGCCGGCGCCTT
>DATDAJ010000024.1:0-2412 GCA_036525475.1 Candidatus Udaeobacter sp. | reverse complement strand
CGCAGGCGAAAGCGGCGTGGGCAAGGAAGTGATCGCCAATACTATTCACGCCCGCAGCCGGCGCGCTGAACAAGCGATGGTGAAGCTCAATTGCGCTGCGTTCCCGCAAACAATGATCGAGGGAGAACTTTTCGGTTACGTGAAAGGCGCGTTTACCGGAGCGATGCACGATTTTCCGGGAATGATCGCCGCGGCAGACGGCGGCACGCTGTTTCTTGACGAAATTTCCGACATGCCAGCAGATTTGCAGACGCGGTTCCTCCGCGTGTTGCAAGAGCGCGAGTATCGGCCTCTTGGCAGCACGCAGACGATGAAAGCGAACTTTCGAGCAATTGCCGCGACTAACAGGCCCATTCCCGAGGCACTCGCCGAGAACCGGCTGCGCTCCGACTTGTACTATCGTTTAAACACTTTCCAGATTGAGGTGCCACCGCTACGGAAACGAAGAGAGGACATCCCGCCGTTGATCGCCCAATTCGTTAGGCAATTTTCTGAACAACTCGGCAAACCGGAGCCGGACGTTTCACCGGATGCATTCCAGAAGTTGCTCGATTATTCGTGGCCGGGAAATGTTCGCGAACTGCAAAACGCCATCGAATACGCGGTGGTGCTGGCGCGGGAGGGCGTGATCGGCGTTAAAGAGCTTCCGGCAGAAATACAGTTGCCTCCGGCGTTGCAGCAAACCGAACTCACCGGGTTGCCCCGCAAGGGGGTACAAACCCTCGACGACTTGGAGCGAAACGCGATTCTCCAGGCGCTCGCCGAATGCCGCGGGAACAAGAAAAAAGCAGCCGAACTGCTCGGGATTCAGCGACCCACCCTTTACAACAAGCTGAAACGCTACGCGATTGAGTTGTAGGCTGCACCAGGAGCCATGGCGTTCTAACCGCTGGTCCTTATTGACCGCGATAGATGCAACGCGCAGTGGGTGTTTCGTGCACTACGATTTCGCAGAGGCCAGGACATTGAGGGTCTAATTTCTTCCAGAACCATTCGGCCATGTTTTCGATCGTCGGATTCTCCAATCCTTCGATGTCGTTGAGATACGTGTGGTCCAGGATTTTTAGAAGCGGCTTCATTGCAGCGCTGATGTTCGCGTGATCGTAAATCCAGCCGATCGCCGGATCGATATCACCCTCAATAGAAACTTCGACCTTGAAACTGTGTCCGTGCACCCGCCGGCATTTGTGGCCCTCCGGCGCTTTGGGCAACGTCTGCGCTGCTTCAAATGTGAAGTCTTTCGTTAACCGGGCGCGCATAATCAGATGCCGCGCTGAGTTGGGCTCCAGATGAATTTGTGCATCTGAAGTTGAAAACGGACGTTCAGTTTGTCTGCGAGAATCCACTCCACGATTTCGCGCGGATCGATTCTGCCGAAAATTGGGGAGAAGAGCACGGCGCGGCACCGGGACGGAAGATCGTAGCGCTGCACTTTATCGCGCGACCACTCGTAATCTTCGCGCGAGCCCATGACGAATTTCACTTCATCGCCAGTATTGAGGTGGTCAATGTTCGACCAAAGATTCTTATCCACTTCGCCACTCCCCGGGGTTTTTAGATCCATGATGCGGTGCACGCGCGGATCGACTTTCGATATGTCATGCGCACCGCTGGTTTCGAGCAGCACCGTGTAACCGGAGTCACACAGCATCGACATCATCATCAGCACGTTCTTCTGCAACAATGGTTCCCCGCCTGTAATCTCGACCAAAGGGCACCGATACGCCGCGACCGTGTCCAGAATTTCGCCCAAGCTTCGTTTGTTCCCCTCGTAAAAGGCGTAGTCCGTATCGCAGTAGTTGCACCGCAGGTCGCAGAATGTAAGGCGCACAAAAACGCAAGGCCAGCCGGCCCAAGTGCTTTCGCCCTGGATGGAGTGATAAATTTCGTTGATTGCAAGCGTCTTTTCGCGCTCGGACATGTCCTTCAAGATTCCTGCTCAGCCGATGTAGAACGTCTTATGCGAACAACTGCAAAGCAAATTTCTCCTGCTAAACCCCGCTGTCTTTACATGCGTCCGACGGCGCCCTCCCGGGGTAAAGCCTCTCCAAAGTTTCGTGATTTTTACCAAGATTTTTTGATTGACGGTTATATGGCGGCAATCTAGTCTCGCCGCCATGCGCCCCGGTTATGCCATTTACATTCACCGCTTCGCCCACCTGATTGTGGGAAGAACGTCGGCACTCGTCGCAGCAATGTTCTTCACAGTCGTTTTTGCTACGCAAGCACAGGAGTCCATTGAAGAGGTGGCTCTGCCGCCGTGGTCGGAGCCAACGCTTCCCTCAAGTGAACCCGCGCCATCGACGCAAGCGGCGCCGCTGCCTCCCGCGCCGGAAGCGGTGACTTCTGCACCAGAAGCGTTGCCTCCTGCGCCAGCGGAGTCTTTACCCTCTTCGCCTGAATCGTTGCCTT
>DATDAJ010000023.1:0-7983 GCA_036525475.1 Candidatus Udaeobacter sp. | reverse complement strand
TTTCGTTCCGCGCACAAAATGCACGCCTTCGACAACGCAGTCCGTTTTTAGCACGAGATATTTTTTGCTTTGTTGTATTTTGACAATCGCACAGTCGTCGGCTGAACCCGCAAAGACTTTCCCGCCTCTTCTACGCGGAAGATGAAGCAAGATTTGGTTAAGCAATCGGTCTTCACCCAAAGCACCGAGTTTCATTGAGAAAGGATTTCTGGAAACGCGAGAGCAATGAGAGTCAAGGAGTTGAAGAGGGAATGCATAGTCATCGAAACAAGAATCGAGCCGCTCCACTCATAGGCAATCGCGAAACAGCTCCCCAAGACAAACAACGGTACGAACGAGGGAAAGTGTGCGTGGGCCACGGCGAATAGCAGCGAGCTAAGTATCACCCCCAGAAGACAGCCAACGTAGCGTTTGAACACGCCATAGATGAAAAATCGAAAAACAAACTCCTCGACGATCGGGGCGATTGCGACCGCGAAAACAATGATCAAAATTCGCTCCTCAATCGTGCGTGATGCACTAAAGAACTCAACAATGCTCTGCTTGCTTGAGCCGCCACCGAAAAACCGCTGATTAATGGTTTCGGAAAAACCGATCAACGGATAAGCAAAAAAGAGCAGAATGGCTCCAGTGCCTAAAGTTCGAAAAAAATTGATTCTGAAAAATCCCGCCAATGCGCCGACATCAAAACCGCGAAATTGCAAAAGAGTGGCTATGACGAGCACCACGAAAGCGCTGACGAGGAAATTGGCCAGAAGATTACGTGGGTGAAATTGGAGGGCCGGATCCGGAACTGTTGAGCCTAGTGTTAGTAGAAAGAAAAAGATCAGGACACTAGCGAGAACGGCTTCCGGCAGTCCAAAAGCGCGCGCCGGTGCGTCGGCCCCGGAAACGATTCGAATCCGTGCACTGATCTGATAAATCAGCGACACATACACACAAAGACTGGCAATGAAATAAAGAGCGGAAAGCAAACTCAGGGCAAGACTCGGGGCCGCTCCGGATGCCGCCAAAATATTCCCGAATAGCATGAGGGTGTGCTGAAGTGTGCGCTACCTTCAGCACTTACGGAGCGTAGTAACTCGGTAGGAAATACGCGCGCCCCGATTCCAGTTGCGGCACAAGTTGTTTCGGAAGTTGCAGTTCTATTTTCGAATCCGATTCTCCAAATACCCGTAGGAACCGGGAAAGACTAAATGGCGGTCCGTATTTCACGACTTTCGCGTCCGGCGCGTTCCCCAATTGTTTTGCTTTGGCGAAGGCGTCGTCTAATTCGCCGAGACCGTCTATGAGTTTGTTCTGCAATGCGTCTTTGCCCGAGAGAATTCGCCCATCGGCGACCGTGTTGCGGAGAAGATCGGCCGGCAGGTTTCGCTCCTTTGCGACGATGCCGAGAAATTTGTCGTACGTGCTCATGATAAAGTTCTGCACGAGCTCCCGTTCCTCCGGCGTAATCGGTCGCGCTCCGTTCAACATGTCTTTGAATTTGCCGCTCTTAAAAACTACGGATGCTAGGCCGACTTTGTTCAACAGCTGCTCGTAATTTAGGGTTTGAATGATTACTCCGATGCTCCCGGTGATCGTCGTTTCATTAGCCATCAAAAATTTGCCGCCGCAGGAAATATAATATCCGCCCGAGGCCGCCAAGGAATCCATGTAGACGACAACCGGTTTTCTCGCGCGCGTCTTGACAACCGCGCTGTAGATCGCATCGGAAGCGGTGACTTCTCCGCCGGGCGAATCGATCTCCAGCACAATGGCTTTTACGCGATGGTCCTCGCGCGCCTGTTGAAGCGCTGTTCGCAAATCATCCACCATCGAATCGCTGACGTTTCCCGGGATCGACGAGCTGATCAGGCCGCGCATGGTGATAACCGCGATTTTGTCCGTGGTCGCGCGGGCACCTTTTTGAAGCAGGATCTCGCGGAAACGCGGGATTGGTTCTGCGTCCCTGATACCGCCGACGCGCTGAAACGCGGCGATCATCAACACAAAGTTCACGAACAGACTGGCACAAAGCGCGATGAACAAAAAGATGCTAAGACAACCCAGCCTGCGATCGGATGCCATACCGGAACGAAACTTCCGGAGAACAGCCGTGCGCACAAGCGCTTTTCATGCTTGGCGCGACGACCCGCTACTGACCAGCCGTCAAGCTCCGGCGAAATAGCGTAGCGCGCGTAAGCTTGGCAGAAAGAAATAGGCGCCGCCGCGGACCGTTACAAATTGTGGCAGGCCGGACACGCGCCGCCGCAGCGTGCCCTCGCCAGGAATGGTAAAGTTGCCCGTAACCGGGCACCCCGGTATTGATTCACGAGTGCCAAGTAGCGGGTCGCTTTCTCCTGTTATGCCTGAAAACTTGGTGTTTGTTATCCATGCGTTTTGCAGGAATTCGAACTGGCGCGAAATATTGGCATTGAGACAGATGAAATGTAATCCGCGAGGCGACTCGTTAGGCGGCGGTGCCTGCAGCGCTTCTTCGGGCAATAGCTCCGAACCGTACTCACGACCCCGGCGCAGAATACGATGAAACCGAACCGATGATGTTAGGTCGTCGTAGAATCCCTTCGGACCGAAACCCAGCATAATCATTAGTTTCCGAAGTGCGTTGGGGCGCCGCTCGGGAAAATCGCTGCTGCGCGGATTCGTTCGGCGAACATGTGCGCCGAAAGGACACCGCGCGCCAACTGGATCGCTCTCATAAGTAAATTGATTCTGCGCAACGGTCCGCGGATCTGTGCCGGGAATCGGTTCAGCCTGGATCGGCACCAAAGGATCGCCTGCTCGCGTACGGCCGACCATTTTCGCGCCCAATTGGTTGGCGTCCGCAACGCTTCCGTCAGCTTGCTCATAAAGAAACTTCCAGAAGCCCCGGACGTCCTGTTCCAGTTGCCGCATCACCAGATAGGTTCCGTTTCGTGCCAGATCTTTTTTCGCGAGCGCGTCCTCTGCATTGAGCAACTCTGCTGCGGCGGCGTCGGACTCGACCAAGGACCGATCGGTTATCTTTCCGTACTCGTTGCGATAACCGAGCAAGAACTCACCCAGCGCGGAAATGTTGGTGTATCCCAATTGAGTGCACGGCCTCTCTAGTTGCTGCTCCCAATCGATCTGCGGCTGGCTGATGCCGTCGGCAAATCCGAACGGTTCGTCGCCGTCGAGATTACTCGTGCCAAGCGAAGTGATCTCCTCGAATGCTTCACTCCAGTTCTGGTCTCCGGCTCTTTGCATGAATGAATCGAGGTGGCCCTGCTCGGCAAAGAACATTACCAACGCATGCGGCTCGCGCCCGTCGCTGCCCCAAGTCCAGTTTGATGGTGCGTTTTTACCGACGTCGCCTAGTTGTCGCGCGCGGCTTTCTTGTCCCATGCCCCCACGAAACTCATGCGAAAAGCCGGCAATGATTGACTGCGGAACACCGAGCGTTCTAAGGCCGGGTGCCGTGAACGCGATATTCATCGCAGTCTCGGGTGGCGGCTTTTGCGCAACAGCGGTGGTTACCGGAGCCGAGCGGAGCCAGGCTTTGGCCGCATCTGCGTTTTTCACGCGCACGAGCGCATACGACGCACTCGTCATGTGACCGTATCCAAACCGGACGAGACCTTGCACGTCGGCATAATCCACTTCGCTCATAACAACGTGACCCACTCGCGGGCTTGCTCGTCACTGATCGATGACATCTCCAAGCCCTGACGAATCCGAGTGTTTTTTTCCAAATCAACCGCGCTAAGTCCTGGATAAGCCTTGTACCAAACCTGGCTCGGTAACGTATGACGCCGGAGGTATTCCTTATAGTTTCGCTCATCTATGCAACCATCCCGCACGAGCCAATTCGTTCTTGGATAACCGATCCCATTACTAAAGGACGCGTTCAGTCCAAAACCTGTCTTGTTGATGAAGTCATCCATGTAGCTCTCGACGCTACCGTCGTAGTTGCTGCAAAAGATCATTCGCTCCCGGCCAGCAACAAAGACCCATCGCGCGAAGTGAATCGAACGGATTCGACCGAGCCGGCTGGGACGGGTGATATGGCGCGCGCCGTAATTGACCGTCTTGAGCACGACGCTGGCCGTCAACAGCCGCACCAGACCGGGTTTCAAACTGCCCATGGCGCTGAATTGATTCGTGACATCGTGGTCCTCGAAGCTCGAGAGGTTCTCAGAATGTTTCTGATCTACAGTGGGACAAACCACGGGATCGCTTTTCTCCAAACGGCGAAGCGCAAAGATATAAAACGGCGCGGCAACGAGAAGCAGTGGCGATAGCAACAAACCCAGCAATGGAAACCCGATCATGTGCAGCAGATTTTTGATCTGCCACCCGATCGGTGTCCGACCTTCTTTTGATAATGTTAGCCGTCCTGCCGATTGCTCCGCGCTGACGAAGGCTCGCAATTTCTCATGAGCCTCGCGCGGCGCTAACCCATGCAGACTTGCCGCGTGTTTTTCGATGTAATTCTCAAGCGCATCGTAAACCGCGGCCTCTTCGCGAATTTGGCGCACGGTTCGCCCGCGCCAATTCACGTAGACAGCGATAGCCGGGGCGTCGTGTTGTTTCATCCAATCGAAAAGGTCCGTGTCAGCGGCGAATCCCTGACAGCATGAAAAAATTTTCCCCAAACCTTTGCCGGCGCGTTTGATCAACTTGCCCAGAAACGCATTCGCATCGCCGTCGACATCTCCGAGAAACGCCAGATAAAGCGGATAAGTGCGGGGCTTTAATCCATAGACGCGCACATCCTCGGTCGTTTTGTCGTCGAGGATAATGAATCGCGCGAAGTGGAGCATCTCGAAATCAGCAAAAGGCAACAAGGCGTTGTTCGGATCCACCTGTCCCGATCCACGGTTCATCGAATCGAGCAACTGCCGAAGCTCGGTCTCGCGCTCCGGAATAATCGGCGCGAGCACCATGAAGTTCGACTGAGGAGTCATGGCGCCTGCTCGAACACCTCATCACCTGTGGGCTCGTAATGAGGCACCTTGTTCATGTTATGGCGTAGCTGTGATAACTCGAAATACATCCGTCGCCGGGCACGGCTTTGATTACCCAGCGGCCGATGCTCGGCGATGGTATGCCATGGGTTGTAAGAGAGCTTCCTGGCAAATTCCATTTGTGCGGGCGAATCGAATTTCTGCTTTGGCAGCCGAAGTGTTGCTACTGATACCCGTGGCGAAAGTTTCTCCGGCCAGAGCACGCCGTTGTTTTCAATCGGCATCAGGAAAGGATCGGTCTGCAATTGCAACCGAAAGTCGAGTTCCACGTCTCCTTCGCTGAGCGCCTTGATCATCGCATTGCGCAGATAATCATCTGGCGGACGCAGCGGCAGTCGCGGGATGGGAGTTTTCTTGTTCGTTTTCGGCCAGACCGAATATTGCATCGCCTGGCCTTCGCCCAGCAGATAGGGCACGCAGCTAAAGTACGGAGCTTCAAACGGGCTGCTCTGGGTTTTCACCCACAACCCCTGCATGATCATGTCCGCGATGTGAGGTTCCTCGAAATTAACGAAATGAAAAATTTGCGCATTTTTCACGCTCCATTTTTGCAGATGCGCATTCGACTTTATGTCTTGTGTGACAAATGTGGGCGTAGAGACGCCGAACATGTCCAGGGTAAATTTCTCCTCATCCATCAATTTCGGCCCGGGCACACCCAGTAGTTTGATGCTGATGCTCATGAATCCGACGTCATCGATGTCCGGCGTGATGTAAGGACCGGGTCCGGAAAAGCGGACCCAGCAACGGAACGTTTGCGGCCTGGCATAGATGCCGTAGCGAAATTGCGGCGGAAGATTGTCGTGAACGATAAACTCGCCGCGGACGATGCCTTGAGTTTTGGTGTTCCCGCCGCGCTCAAATCCGCCGGGTTTCCAGAGTCCTCGCATTTGCGTTGTAAAGCTCTCGATGACGGAGTTGAGAAATTCCTCCTCGTTAGGCAACAGCTTTTCCTCGGCGATTTTCAAGCCTTCGTTCTTCCGCTTTTTGTTCATCAATGCCGTGACGATGCGCGCTACTGGATCGCGCAGAGTGGCGTCGAATATCGGTCGCAGCCAGGGATCGATTCGGCGTTCCATCTGCAGGAGGAACATCGTGGTGTCGCTCAGCCAGTTCAGAAACCGCGAACCAGTATTGGCTCGCGGCATTGGGCGGCTGACGTTCGAATTCACAGCACCTCCGATGGCCGCACTATCTGATTACGTGGCAGCCGGAAACTCCAAGGCGAAATCAATTAACCGCTTTTTGCCCAGGTAAACTTTGCCGAGGTAAGTGCGCGGCGCGACTTCGCGAATCTCATCGCGGACCCAATGCGCCAGCAGCGACGTCTCGGAATAGTCGAGGACGATGCACTCTTTCTGGTCCATCCAGCTCGAACCCTTGTAGACTTTCGCGATGATCGCGTTCAATCCGAAGGGCAAAATCTTGTTTCGCAATACGCCTTTGCTCGGATCAAAAACTTTTCCCTGCCACGCAAAATGGTTGATGAAATTTGCGATATCTTGCGTGTAAGTCGTTCCCGGCCCGACGATTGCCGTTCCCTTAGCCTCGCCGCTCGGAATTTCGCCGACAGGACTTTGCGTGAACAGATCGTCGAGCTGCGCCTGCGACATCTTCAACATTTCTGGAACCGTGACTGCCATTTGTTTCCTTTCTTTTAACGCGCTAAAACGTTTTCAAGTATTCAATCAGCGCGCGCTTGTCTGAATCCGGCAGGTCCGTGCCGAAATAATGTCCTTTGTCTTCGACGAAGTCGGGACATTTGTTTGCTGCCACTAATTCGGGAACCGCTTTTGCCAACTCTGCCGTGGCTTCTTCCGGTGAAAGATTCATGGTGTGAATCTTCACCAACGCCTTCGCGATTTTGGCTTGCAACACGACCAATTGACCGAGATCGGGTTCGAGGTTGCCGATTAAATTAATCGGCATGCCCTTCGGGATCGGGCCGATGCGTATGTATCCATCGGTGCCGGCTAAACGCTGAAGCGGTTTCGGCACGAACTCTTTGCGCAAATGCAATGTGCATTCGTTTTGGGTTCGCCAGATCGAGTCTTTGTTGAGTCGTTTTTCCGGCCAGAGCAATTTTTCGATCGCGTCGTTGAATGCGTCGATTCGACCCGCTATCGAAGGATCGCCAGTAAATTTTCCCAGCGTGTTATTATGCAATAGCGGCGCGGAACTCCACACACTGACCAGCGACGGCACGCGGTAATAGCCGGGTGCCACATTTTTTTCTTTAGGTTTGAATTTGATCGGATGCGTCTCACCAAACGGGTTGAAAAATTCAAGCTCGTCGACTGGCGAAAGCTCTTTGTACGTGAGCGAAGAGAAATTGTCCCAGACGTGACCAGGCTTCGCGTTAGTTCCGAACGCGCGCGCCGAATTCGTTTCGATTTTCGTCAATGGATAACGCCTGTCGTTCGAAAGAAAATTGTTTTCGAGAAAATCGGGCGCCATCACCGCAGCGCGGAACCATGCTTTTCCTTCGCCGGAGTGGGGATCGAGGTTTGCTGCCGGCTGTTTGCTGGAATGACAGGCCGCGCAGCTTTCGGCAAAAACTTCTTTTCCGCGTGTCATCATCGCGGCATCCGCGGTGATGTAAGCCTGTCCACCAGGCGCATCGGTGAGATGAAACGGTTGAAGGCGCCGAAAAAAGGCGGCGATATTTGCCAGACGCTCTTCGGTCGCACGCCAGAAAACGGAATGCTCGCGCGCATAAGCAATTTCGAACGGTTTTTGCGGCGTGAGTCCGATCAGCCGGTTGTGCCGTGTCAGCCAATACTCAGAAAACATGCCGATGTTGACGTAAACACGGATCGTCGCACCGGCCACGCCGATTGAATCTGCGCCGTCTTTTAGCACGTGCGGCACACGCATTTCCTCTTTTTCCCCTGGTAACGCGAGTGTTCCGCCAGCCATTTTCTCCGGCACCGCGATGCGCTCCCGCTCAGCAAGCAAAAAAATGGGGTTGATCGCATTTGGATTGTTAATG
>DATDAJ010000022.1:0-2629 GCA_036525475.1 Candidatus Udaeobacter sp. | reverse complement strand
TCCGCAGGACGCCGCTACAGCGAGCTGTTCCCGACGCGCATTCGCACCCGCACGCATACGCCCTGGCGCGAGATCTGGAACGCGATTGTGCACGAACATCGGCGACGTTCGTTTCTTGCTTTCGTGCTCATGTCAACGCAGGCATTTTTCTATAACGCAATCTTTTTCACGTATGCGCTTGTGTTGATGCGGTTCTACGGCGTGCCGGAGAAAGACGTCGGTGGTTATCTTCTGCCGTTCGCGCTTGGAAATGTCCTCGGGCCGCTGCTGCTTGGACATCTGTTCGACACGATCGGGCGCAAGCAAATGATTACCCTAACGTATGCGCTCGCAGGAGTATTGCTCGCGGTGACTGGCTGGCTTTTTCACGCCGGATTGCTGACCGCGCAAACGCAAACACTTGCGTGGACAATTATCTTTTTCGTCGCTTCGGCAGCCGCCAGTTCTGCCTACCTGACCGTGAGCGAGATTTTTCCCTTGGAAATTCGCGGAATGGCGATCGCAATCTTCTTCGCAGTCGGAACGCTGGTCGGCGGCGTCGGCGCGCCGCTGCTGTTCGGTTGGATTATCGGCACGGGTTCGAGCACAGCATTATTCATAGGGTATCTAGTCGCTGCGGCGTTGATGATTTTTGCGGCGGCGGTGGAAGCATGGATTGGCGTGGCCGCCGAGCGACGCTCGCTCGAGCACATCGCCGTGCCGTTGTCGAGCAAAGGGCTGTAATCTGTAGCCGCGTCTCTATGAGACGCGCGGGGATTTGTGGCGCAAATACATTAGCGTCGTGTTTCGCACAGCGAAGCAGCTACA
Organism: Candidatus Udaeobacter sp.; assembly: GCA_036525475.1. GTDB lineage: Bacteria > Verrucomicrobiota > Verrucomicrobiia > Chthoniobacterales > UBA10450 > Udaeobacter. The sequence goes on along the minus strand of DATDAJ010000022.1, from coordinate 1,822 downwards.
GTGCTATTCGCGGCAGTGGACCGTTAACTCGCGAGTATGAATTGGCCCGGCAAGCGTCAGGTTGCTGGAATAAAGATGGAACGCGTCAACGCGGATCATTCCAGCATCGAACTCGGCATTCGATTGTATGAATTTCCGTAGCGCTTGAGCGGAGACATCGCGGCAACGGGCGATCGTGATATGCGGATGCCACGGACGAAGCTCCGGTTCGATACCGACAGCCAGCGCGGCCTCCTGCGCGCGCTTGTGAATTTGGAACAGATGCGGGTGCGCCTTGCCAATGCCAATCCAGATAATTTTCGGCGCGCCTTTCGAGGAGAAGACACCGACGCCATTCACGTTTAGAAAGAACGCGTCGAACTCGACCGCGCTCAGTTTTTCCCGAAGCTTGAGTTCAACATCTTCCGGTACGCCTCCGTAAAAACCGAGCGTCAGGTGCATCTGATCCGGTTCAGTCCAACGGACGCCGCGAATGTCCGGATCAATATCTGCAAGCAATTGGCGCGTTGAGTCCGGTAGATCGATCGCGACGAAGAGCCGTTTGCTCATGGCTTCGCCCTGTTAATCGTTGAATGGCGAATCGTTGAATGGGCAACAATCAAATCCGATGTAACGTTTAACGATTCACGGACGACGTCGCGTCTTCATTGTTCTCCTTCGTCGCGCGGTCGGCCAAACGTGTCATCCATTCCGGCGTTAGCCGTGGGAGCTCAGAACCAGGTCGCGACTGCTCGCCGCTTTCGTCGGATACGTCGGGGAGAAACCGATTCACAATTTTCATGGCGTATCCGGTGAAATTTGGAAACAGCGCGTTCCCGGCGATCGCGCCGCGGGCAACAAACGTAAGGGTAAGCGATGGCTGACCACGTCTGAATGCTGCAACGATTTTCCGCGCTGCGCGATCCGCATCCATTGAGATCAAAGGCGCGCCCGCGCCGGCGGAAAACCAGGCAAATTCAGCGTCGTGGTTCCCTTTGAACTTTGCGTTCACGTGTGAGCCGGTCCGCATGAGTCCAGGCGCTACAGTTGTGACCTGAATGTTGTCGCGCGCCAACTCAGCCCGCATCGCGTCAGAGTAACCGGTCAGCGCAAACTTGCTCGCGCTATATGGCGCAAAATGCGGCATCGCAACTTTTCCACCGATGGAGGTGATGTTCACGATCCGTCCCCCACCCCAAAGACGCATCTCTGGCAGGATCTGTGAAATCAATTCGTACGGCGCCCAAAAATGCAGTCTCATCGCGCGGTCATAATCTTCGCGGGTCATGTGATCGAGCGGACCGACCTCGATGATGCCGGCGTTGTTGATCAGAACGTCAATCCGGTCGAAATGATCGATGACTTTCCGGACAGCAGCCTGAATCTGATCGCGATCGAGCAGATCGCATTCGACGGTGAGAACTTTTCCACCGCGCGCAGTGAGATCGGCTTTCGCGCGCGCAAGTTCTTCTGGATCACGCGCGAGGAGAGCAACCTTTCCGCCTTGGTTGCAAATGTGTCGCGCCAGCACGAGACCAAGTCCACGCGATCCGCCGCTGATCAGGGCAACTTTATCGCCCAACGTGTATTGCGCCGTGCGGATGAGGCGAGCGGTGATCCAACCGCCGACTAAAAGAGCGCCTGCTCCGAGCCAAACCCGCGTATTCATTTGCACAACCCCATAATCATATACGAAAGCTTTGGAGCAAACGGCCGTGAAAGACAAGGCGACCGCGCGTCATTTGTTGGACAGTTACGCGTGTTTGCGATTGAAGCGCGCAACTTCACGTGCCGTCTCGCGATCAACAGCGCGTTTCTTCAAATCAGCGCGCTTATCATGAGC
>DATDAJ010000021.1:0-5853 GCA_036525475.1 Candidatus Udaeobacter sp. | reverse complement strand
TGAACCTTTGTGCCGCGGCCCACAGTGAGCAGCAGCAGACCCGTGGCGATCGGATCGAGCGTGCCGCACTGGCCAATCTTTTTCGTTCCAAGTTGTCGTCGCGCCAGCGCGACAACGTCGTGCGACGTCATCCCTTCGGCTTTATCCACTAGCAGAACGCCGTCAGGAGATGCAGGCGCGCTTAACGGCTTCACGAGTTTCCTCCAGAACTTTTTCTTCCACTTCCGCTAACGTTCCGCGCACGCGCGCCCCGGCAGCGAGTGTGTGACCGCCGCCGCCAAATTTCTGGCAAATCGCGCATACATCCACCCGTTCGTCTTTGGAACGCATGCTGACGCGCACCTTTCCGTCGGAAAGCTCTTCGAAAAACACAGCGACGATAACGCCGTGAACCGCGCGGAGGTGATCGATTAATCCTTCGTTATCTTCGGGAATTACACCAAGTTCTGCCGCATTCTTTAAACTTAGGCCAAACTTTGCGATTCGGCCGCATTCACTAAACCGCATCGTTCGCAACAGCTCGCGCAAGAGTTCGAGTCGGCGTCGAGGATAGTTCTCGTACAGTTGCTGGCTGATTTTTCCAACGTCGAGATCGCCATCGCGCACCAACCCGGCAGCAATTTCAAACGTGCGCGCGCTGGTTTTTGGATATTGAAACGAGCCTGTATCGGTTGAGATCGCCGCGAAGAGATTTTCCGCAATATCCTGGTCGAAAGGCAGGCCCTGGCTCTTGATCAATCTGAAAATGATTTCTCCCGTTGCGGGCGCGCTTTGATCAATCACGACCAAGTCTCCATAACCTGGATTACTGACGTGATGGTCGATGTTGAGCCAGATTTTCGCCGATCCCACGGCGGCCAGCGTCGTGCCCAACCGGTTTTGAATTGCGGTGTCGAGCGCAATGGCAACATCCACGTGCTCGGCTGTTGCGGGTGGTTTCGTGAGCAATTCAGCGCGCGGAAGGAACGAATATTTCTCGAGCATCCCTTCCTGGTTCCAAATGCGTACGCTTTTACCAAGTTTCTGGAGTGAGAGGCCAAGCGCGAGCTGACTGCCAAGCGCATCGCCATCGGGACGAACATGACTGAGCACAACGAACTGCTGATGTTCGCGAAGGACGCGGCCGATTTCTTCAAACGTCGTGTTACTCACTCGTCTTGGCCGTCGCGTTTGCCGAGGTCGTCCAAAATCTCAAGCACGCGTGCACCGCGTTTTATGGACTCGTCGAGATGGAAAATGAGATGCGGCGTGTATTTTAGCACGACGTGCCGGGACAGTTCCGCCTGCAACGCCGGCCGATGCGCCTCCAGCTTGTCGATTACACCTTTGCCATTAGCGGCGCCGAGGATGCTCACGAAAACGTGCGCGCTCTTAAGATCGGGGGCGACATCGACAGCATTGATGCTGACCAATGCCCCTTTGAAATTAATTTCGCGCGTAATGATGCCGCTTAGCTCGCGTTTCACCAATTCGTTTACGCGTAGTTGCCGATGTTTCATATGTAAGGCGTTTCTGGGAAACGCCGGCGTCCGCCGCGGCGGATTGCTTATAGTTTCTGAGCGATTTGCTCGAGCTGATAGCACTCGATCACGTCACCCACCTGATATTCGCTGAAGTCGCCCAGCTTGATTCCGCATTCCAGACCGGAACGGACTTCTTTTACGTCATCCTGGAATCGGCGCAGTGTCGAAATCCCGCCATCGTAAACCGGTTGACGCTTTCGAAGAATGCGAGCGCGTGCCACACGAGCAATCCGACCATCGGTCACGAGGCAACCAGCGACAATGCCTCTACTCAACTGGAAAACCTGTTTGACTTCCGCGTGTCCAATGACGGTTTCGCGCAACTCCGGATCCAGCAGACCGGCCATGGCGTCTTTCATTTGATCGAGCAGCTCATAAATAATGCTGTAAAGCTTGACTTGCACGCCTTCGCGTTTTGCAACCGGGACCGCCATGGTCTCAACTTTCACGTTAAAACCGACGACTACTGCTTCGGATGCGCTGGCGAGCAAAATGTCGGATTCCGAAATCGGTCCGACTGCTGAGTGAATCATTTCCAGATCGACTTTTTTGGTTTCGATCTGTTTCAACGCGTTGACGATTGCTTCGACGGAACCTTGCGTGTCGGCTTTCAAAACGAGCCGCAGCACTTTTTTGCCTCCGGCGGTTTCAAGCAGCGTCTCGAGAGTGGCACGTTGCGGCACAAAAAGCTTGTTGGTGCGCTTTGTTTCAAGTCGCTCGTCGCTCAGTTGCTTGGTGGCGCGCTCCGATTCCATGACGAGAAATTCGTTGCCCGCATTCGGCAGCCCGATGAACCCGAGAACCTTCACGGGGGTCGAAGGGCCGGCTTGCTTGACGGGTTTGCCTCGGTCGTCGAGGAGCGATTTTACTTTTCCGCTGTAGTCGCCGCAGATAAAAGGATCGCCGATTTTCAACGTGCCCATCTGCACGATTACGGTGGCGGTAGGCCCTCGGCCGGCTTCCACTTGTGCTTCGATGACGGTGCCGCGCGGTCTGGCGGTAGGCGACGCTTTCAGTTCCATTACCTCTGCTTGAAGCGACATCATCTCAAGCAGGTGATCGATTCCAGTGCCCTTGGTTGCCGAGACGGGGCAAACAATCGTTTCTCCTCCCCAATCTTCCGGACTAAGACCGCGCTCTTGCAGTTGTTTCTTAAGGCGATCGAGGTTCGCGCCTGGGACATCCATCTTATTGGCAGCCACCATGATTTTCACATGCGGCGCGGCCTTGGCGTGATTTATCGCTTCGACGGTTTGCGGCATGATGCCGTCGTCGGCCGCAACCACCAGCACAACGATATCGGTGACATTCGCGCCGCGCGCTCGCATAGAGGTGAATGCGGCGTGCCCCGGTGTATCGATAAACGTAATCTTGTGGCCGTTATGATCGACGCTGTACGCGCCGATGTGCTGCGTAATCCCACCGGCTTCGCCAGCCGCGACGCGCGTCTTTCTAATCGCGTCTAACAAACTGGTCTTCCCGTGGTCGACGTGCCCCATGAAAGTGATAATTGGCGCGCGAGGCTTAAGTTCCTCTTTCTTCTCAATGACCGGAGGAGGCGGCGCGACCACCTGCTGTTCCACCTTGTGAACACCGCCGCCTTTTTCCCGCCGCTCTTTTTCCAGAATGAACCCGTGGTTTTCCGCAATCTTCGCAGCTATATCCGGCTCGATTGTCTGATTGATGTTGGCGAAAATATTATGCGTCATCAGCTCCGCGATTATCTGATGCGGTTTTAGTCCGAGCTCGTTTGCAAAATGTTTAACAACAATTGGAGGCTTGATGAGAAGAACCTTCTGCTGCGGTCCGGCTTCCGCTTCAGCAGGCGGTTGCTCGGCCGGCTGAGGTGGCGGCGGTTCCGGTGCCGGCACGTGCGCGGGCGGCGGTGGCTTGGAAGTAGCCTCAAGCGACGCGCGGATACGCGAGATCGGCGGCAGAACGGTGCGCTTTGTTTTTGTCTCGCCCTCTAGAGATTTTTTTGCCGGCCGTTTTCGATCGATCAGCGAGACAGTCTCCGGATGCGGGGTGGTGTGTCCGGAAACGTCGGGTTTTTCCGGCTGGCTCTTGAGCTGCTTCGCGGGCGCGGTCGGCTCCGCCGGGGCCGCTGGCCCCTTTTTTGGCACCTTGGCTTTTGGTGCTACGTCCGCCGGCTTCTGAGGAGCAGTAGTCTTGCGTCCCGCCGCGGGCTTACGCGTTGCAGTTTTGCTGCTCGTCTTCGTTGCCATTGTTGTTCTTTTAAAATGTCGCTCATGGCTCAAGCCTCCTCAAACCGGAGCCATGTTAGTGTACGACTTCCTGCCGGTGCACTGCATCGTAGATTTCGCGCGCCTTTGCTTCGTCGACCGCGAGAATATCCACCAAATCCTGCACATCTGCATCGCGCAATCCTTCGAGATTAGTAAAGCCGGATTTCACCAGACTAAGCGCCTGTTCTTCGGTGATGGGAAGCGCGCCGGCCAGCGTTTGTGCGGCTTGAGCCACCTTTTGTTCCACGACCGTCGTCGCCGACGTGTCCTTACCGATGTTGATTTCCCAGCCGGTGAGTCGCGAAGTCAGCCGCGCGTTTTGTCCTTTTTTCCCGATGGCGAGCGAAAGCTGGTCCTCATCCACCGAGATTTGCACGTTCTTTTTCTCTGTATCGAAAACAAGATTTTTTATTTTCGCGGGCTTGAGCGCTTCCAAAACGTATTCCTTTGGATCTGAGCTCCAGCGAATGATATCCACCTTTTCGTTGTTGAGCTCGCGCACAATGTTTTTCACGCGAGAGCCCCGCATGCCCACGCACGCACCGACTGGATCGACTTTTTCATTCGCGCTCCACACCGCGATCTTGGTGCGATAACCGGCTTCGCGCGCAATACCGCGAATCTCGACCGTCCCGTCGGCAATCTCGCTTACCTCCAACTCAAACAGTCGCCGTACGAAATTCGGATGGCTGCGGGAGACAATTATCTCAGGGCCACGTACACCGTTTTCTACAGCCACGACGTACGCGCGAAGACGATCGCCGACATTGTAATCTTCCACCGCGACTCGTTCGCGCTGCGGCATGACAGCTTCAAATTTCCCAAGGTCGAGGATGACATCGGAACGGTCGAACCGTCGGACTGTGCCACTGACAATTTCCCCCGCGCGGTCCTTAAACTCCTCGTAAATCATCTCCTTCTCAGCCTGCCGAATCCGCTGCATCATTGCTTGCTTTGCGGTTTGCGCCGCGATGCGTCCGAAATTTTTCGGTGTGACTTCGACCTCCAGAATCTCACCGACATTCGCGTCCGGTTTGATCTTACGGGCCTTTGAGACCTCGATTTCATCCTGCGGATTGGATACCTGATCGACAACGACCAAATTTGCGAGCGCACGGATTTCGCCGGTCTTGCGGTTGATATCAATACGCAAATCGCGGGAGGCCCCAACGCTCTTTTTCGAGGCAGAGAGCAGGGCATTGGACACCGCCTCGAGCAGGATTTCGCGCTTGATCCCGCGTACCCGCTCCAGGTAATCGAGCATGGCGATAAATTCGGCGTTCATATAAAACATGCAGCCCGCAGACTAAAAAGAGTGGGACACCAGTTCCCACTCCATCAGCGCGCGGACTAGGGCTACAGGTTACGTTTGCGAAGCGTTCGCGTCAAGCTGCGGATCGGTTTGATTTGACGTCCGGGGTTCAGGTTCGCATAAATCGCGAGCAACAATTGAGCATTAAAGATCTAGTCAATTCGCGGCTTCGAGCCATCGCTGTCGTTATTCTTGTGTGGGCCGTGATCTATTTGCCCGCGCTCGGTTCGATCGCCATTAAGGGAGAAGAGGGACGTCGGATTTTGCCGGCTGTTCGGATGCTTGAGACGGGGAACTACATCGTACCGCAAGTGGGCAGTAACCCATATTACCGCAAGCCACCCCTGGTGAACTGGCTGGTAGCGGCATCTTTCAAATTGTTTGGCACGCGAAACGAATGGACAGCGCGGCTGCCCTCGGCCCTTTCGGTGCTTGCCGTAGCCATAGCGTTTGTCGCTGTCGCGCGTTCCAGCCTCGGCCCGAGAGGATCGATCATCGCGGCTATGATCTGGCTGACGAATATCGGCATCATCGAGAAAGGCCGGTTAATTGAAATCGAGGCGGTGTACGTATCGCTTTGCGGCCTGGCGATTATTCTTTGGCTGAGCTTCTTCCTTCAAAAGAAGTCGCCGTGGCTCACGTGGCTTCCCGCATCGGTTTTTCTCGGGCTTGGTCTGCTGGCAAAAGGGCCGACGCATCTGATATTTTTTTACGGCATTGTCATCGCCGTTCTGGCGTATTGGAAAGATTGGCGGGTTCTTGTTCATCCTGC
>DATDAJ010000020.1:0-2776 GCA_036525475.1 Candidatus Udaeobacter sp. | reverse complement strand
CAACCCAAACCACAACACCAGCCGTGGCAACGTTTGCCTTAAAATACGACTTCGACGGGATCGGTTCACGATTCTGACAACATTACGAACACACCCCGCAGGAATCAAGCGCTGCGCGCCCTGCGCAACAATTTCTTAATGTTAGAAACCGCGACAGCTAGTTTCTTCCGCCAACCATTCGATCGCCCGGCGTGACTCGCAGAAAGCCGCGACGTCAACTCCCAATTGCGACACCGGCAACGTTAGTTGGCGCAATCCATGGTATTGCTCTGGATGCGGCGTTGTCACCATGGCGAGTTTCAGCTTGCCAACGGCAGTCCACGGAAAGCTGCTTAGCTCAGCCTTCAATTCGACAAGATCCTCGAGTCCGAGGTCGCAGGTAATCTCCTGAAGATCGAGCAATACCTTGCAATCGCTGACGGGCTTAGTGAGTTCGCCAACCGCCTGCATGAGCCGCAGGAATGCTTGCCGATCCATAAGTCCGCGGACGACGATGTCTAGATAATTTCCATTATTTTGCCGGCAAAAAATATCGACCAGATAATTCATGCATAGCTTTTTAAATCCTAGAGGGCTGATTGTCTTGACTTTCCATGACACTCGATTGACAGCTGGGTCTCGATCAGGCAAAGCAAAGATCGTGGCTAAACTTCATGCGCCCCGACCGTTAATTTCCAGCAGCGTAACCATCGGCCTGCTCGATGCCATCGCCGCCGCGGGCGCCGATCCCGATCAGGTTCGCCAATCGATAGCGCTCGACTTCACCGCCTTGTCCGATGCCGAGGGGTTTATTGCTTGTGTGGATTTTGCTCGTTTACTGGAAGAAGTCGCGCAAGTGACCGGCGACGGATGCTTCGGGCTCCATTTCGGCGCGCGCAGCAACCCCAAAAACATCGGTCCGCTCGTTTATGCGGTTCTCAACTCACCGACCATTGCGGCCGCCTGCGAAACCGCGGCGCGTTATCTCCATGTGCACAATCAAGCTTTAAAATTGTCTTTACATATCGATGATCACCTCGCGCATTTTTCTTACTCTTATTCCCACATCGCTTTGGAACAGCCGCGCCAGTTTAGTGAATTTACCATGGCGAACATGCTGAACACTTTTAGAATGATGGCGGGCAGTCAATGGGCGCCGAGGGAAATTCAATTTGCCCACGATGCGCCGGTGTCGAACACGGAGCATCTTCGAGTTTTCGGGGCTCCGGTTATTTTTCGCTGCGCCAGCAATGCGCTGGTCATGGAACGCGAATTTCTCGATCGAACGGTTCCGTCTGCGGATCATCGCTTATACGGAATAATGACCCACTATCTCGGCGAGGTGCTTAATAGAATGCCGACTGAGGATGGCGTCATTGCCCAGATCCGCAAGGCGATCGGCGAATCACTGAAAAACGGCACGCCAAAACTCGCTCTCGTGGCAAAATTAATTGCGCTGAGCCCGCGCACGTTACAGCGACGACTGGAAAAATACGGCCTCGACTTTAAAAAGTTAGTAGACGATACGCGCCATCAGTTCGCGCTGGAATATTTAAGCGACCGTGAAAACACACTGACACAAATTGCTTTCCTGTTGGGCTATTCGGAAGTGAGCGCGTTTAACCGGGCGTTTAAACGTTGGACCGGCTTCACACCATCGGACTCCCGCCGTAAGTACACAAGCTGAACGCAACCATCCTCAGTCAAGCAGTAACCGAGCAAACGCAGGTTAGCGAATCCAGCGCGCCTTTCGAGATCAAGGACGCAGCAGCCACTAGAGGTGCTTTAAGTTGCTGCGATTTGCGCACTTGTTCGTGGCCAAGATTTGGTCCACGCCTTGAACACTTTGGACGACTTGCATAGAGCGCCTATGCAAAGCGCCGCGCAGCGAAATTAACGGGCGGCGCGAGTTCGACCGTACCTCGATCCCGGATTCCGCCTGATTGAGAAAGCTCCGAAGAAAGTCGAGTTGTCAAAGTCTCACCCTAACGATTTCCCTGACACGGAAGCGCGCTTTGGTTAGGCGGTTTTGAACCCGTGTCTTTGGATCGGGTCGCGGTACGTTCCAATATTGAAAATGCTGGGAGCTCCGATCACCCAAGGCGATTCGGAACCCAACATAGCGGAAAAGCTTCCGTCGGTGGCCGCCGCGTGTTTTACTCCCGCGGAAATCATCGCCGCATTGTGAGCGCCGCTCCACGCCTCCGGCCCGACAGTGAGCAATCGTCCCTGGGTTGCTTGCCCTGGTAGTTCTCCGCTTGCGAAGCGATCGCTTCGGTGATCCAGGGGTTGTCGACTAAGCTAAATGGCAAGAGTCCCCAAACCACAACTGGGCGAGGGTCGCCCACGAGCGCGTCATAGATATAGCTCACATCCGGCGTGACCCCGGCGTCGTGGGCTACGCTTCACGCTGCACACCTTCGAGCTTGACGACGAAGGCCTGGCTGCGTTGTTCGGTGTGGAGCTTGCGCGGCTGTTGGTCGATACGTCCTATCCTGAACTCATGGCCGAGCAACGGGATATTGAGCGACGAACTAATAAGCAACCGTATGGACGTTAAAGGAGGTATGCTCGGCGTTCGGTCTCACTGCATAAGTGGTTCTAGAAGGGTTTCACAACTTTTACCGATCTTACCCCCCTTTGACTGCAACAAAGTGACGGGGATTGAGCAAACCATCATCGCATAGACAAAATCGCACACTGAGGACGTGACGAAGCCGGGGGTAAGACTTAATAGTTCCTTTTGATGGCAACATTTTCCCATTATAATCAATATGTTACTTCCTACCAGCGGCGT
>DATDAJ010000019.1:0-8195 GCA_036525475.1 Candidatus Udaeobacter sp. | reverse complement strand
CGAAGACGCCAAGAAACTGGTCAATAACGGTTGTTATCTTGTCTCTGAAGCGGCCAACATGCCCAGCGTGCCGGCAGCGGTCGATCTATTCCTGGAGAAAAAAATCCTGTTTGGCCCCGGCAAAGCCGCAAATGCGGGAGGCGTTGCTACCTCTGGTCTCGAGATGAGCCAAAATTCTATGCGCTTACCATGGCCACGGGAGGAGGTCGATTCGAGGTTGCGCCACATCATGTCGACGATCTTCAAAAACTCCTGGGACACTGCGGAAGAGTACGGACAGCCCGGCAATCTCGTGGTCGGCGCGAACATCGCTGGTTTTGTAAAGGTAGCCGACGCCATGCTCGATCAGGGCGTGGTCTAACGTGACCCCTGAAGCTGGTAGCCTGTATATCCCGGGGGGCACGTAAATCATCTCTCGATTTCGAATATCCAGTATATGAAAATACAAACGAAATGCTCGGTTCTGCTATTCGCTCTAGGTTCCGCAGCGCTCGGCTTAGTAGGATGTGGAGGCTACTACACCGCCTCCCCGGGCTACGGACCCTATTATGGTGGCTATGGTGGCGGTCCCTATTACAACAGACCTTATTACGGGGGTTATCCGGGTTCCGTCACTGTGGCGGTGGGCGATCGACCTTACTACGTTCACGGGCCTGGTTATTACCGAGGCCGCACCTATTACGGCTGGAAACCAGGACATTGGGCATCGCGTAACGGCCAGCGAGTCTGGATCCCCGGCCATTACGCCGTGCGACGAGGATATTAGACCGGTGTCTTACGTTCCGACTGATCGTCAACGATCGGCTGCGCCAGGCCGCAGCGCGCAAGACGGAACCGCAGAGCCGTCGCCAAACAGCCTAGTCCGTAGCGCACGCTTCTGCGGAAATTGATCGATGACGCTTCCGGCATGTAACGAGCTGGGCACGTTACCTCGCCGATGGCACAACCAAGGGCGATGATTTGCGCGAGGATCTGATTGTCGAAAACAAAATCGTTGGAGTTCGTTTGCAATGGCAGCCGCTCCAACAGTTGGCGCGAAAATGCGCGATAGCCAGTGTGGTACTCGGAAAGCTTCGCTCCAATGAGAAAATTCTCTGCGAACGTGAGGAACCGGTTTGAAACGTATTTCCACCAAGGCATGCCACCGCGGAGCGCGCCTCCGCCCAGAATCCGCGAACCGAGCACGCAAGGATAAAGACCGCTCGCGACAAGAGCTGCCATCGCTGGAATCAGCTGGGGCGTATACTGATAATCGGGATGAATCATGATGATGATGTCTGCGCCTGCGGCCAACGCGAGTCGGTAACAAGTTTTTTGGTTAGCGCCGTAACCGCGATTCTCTGGATGCACGTCCACTTGCACGCTCGGCAGAGTGCGCGCGATTGCCACCGTTTCGTCGTGGCTGGCGTCATCCACAACAATGACTAGATCGACAATGCCGTGCGCCATAACTTCGTCGTATGTCTGGCGCAACGTGCGCGCGGCGTTATACGCGGGCATCACCACTACAATTTTCTGGCCGTTCAGCATCGTGATCGTCGAATATGCGTTGGAAAGCTAGCTTGCAAGCTTGATGACGATTTTTTATGACCCCCGCTGTCTGGAATATTCGATCTCCGGCCATCCAGAACGGCCGGCGCGGATCGCGCGCACTGCGCCAGTCCTAAAAGATCGACACCCTGACTGGGAATGGCGGAAACCCACTGCCGCGACGGATGCGCCGTTACTGCGTGCACATTCGCCTGGGCATATCGAAGGCGTTGCCAGCGCGCTCGAACATTTCGATCTCGATACCCCGCTTTATCCAAACATTGAAGCACACGCGCGGCGTTCAGCCGGCGCAGCAATCGAGGCGATGCGTTCCGCGCTGCGAGGCGACGCCGCTTTCAGCTTGATGCGCCCGCCGGGACATCACGCCACGCCAGATCACGCAATGGGTTTCTGTTATTTCAGCAATGTTGCCGTCGCGGCGCTCGACGCGTTTACTGTAGCCGGCATCGCTGATGCCGGCCTGCCGAAGTCACCACCCCCGGCTGCAAAAAAGATCGAACGGATTGGCATTTGGGATTTTGATGGCCATCACGGGAACGGCACCGAGGCGATCATAGCGCACAATGAGCGAATTCGATTTGCATCGATTCATCAGTTTCCCGCGTATCCTGGCACTGGAGCGAAATCGTTCGCGAACATCGATAATTATCCCATCGCGCCTTACGCACCGCGCGAGGCAATTCTCGAGGTTGCGCGGCGTTCTTTGGATAAGTTGATCGCTTTCGGACCTGATTTGCTTCTGGTTTCGGCAGGATTCGACGCATACGCACGTGACCCGCTATTGCAACTAACGCTCGAGGGTGAAGACTTTGCGACATTCGGTGAGTGGTTAAGCCAAATCGATACTCCGATCGCAGTCGCCCTTGAAGGCGGGTACAGCAACGAACTGCCGGAATTGATCGACGCGTTTCTAAGCAGTTGGCAGGGTGCCGCGGATTTGCACGGATGAAACTTAGATGAATTTCTCCGTTTGTGAAAATCCGTGTTCATCTGTGGCCAATCTCCTGAGTTTGCGCATATTCGGAGCTTCAAATCGGGCCGTAGTTCAGCTTGGTAGAACGCTTGAATGGGGTTCAAGAGGTCGTGGGTTCGAATCCCGCCGGCCCGAGAGGATTAGATCTCTTCACGATCTTGCTTTTGATCAGCAGAGAAACTTACCGTGCGGAAGTTCTCTGTTTTGCGTAAGATTCGCTGTCCAAAAAAGCAGACGATTTTCGGAAAGTTGCACTTGCCGCTACAAATTAAAGTAAATCCCCCCGATTCTCGATCACGCAACCTTTGAAGGCGTGCAGGGATGTTCTTCAAGGACGATCACGGGCACGCAAACATGAAAAGCCAACTGAACAAAGGCGATCGGGTCCGCTGGCACCTTCTCGGCATGGGCAACGAAATTGATCTGCATACGCCTCATTGGCACGGCAAAGTCCTGAAAATCAACGGCACATATACCGATGTTGCCGAACTTCTGCCGGCAAGCATGAAATCGGCCGACATGCTGGCTGACAATCCGGGCCAGTGGATGTACCATTGCCATGTCGCCGATCATATCACCGCCGGTATGACGTCGATGTACCGCGTGCACGAGAAATAGAACGTTGCTGAGACGCTCGACATAATCTATCAATCCCGCTGGCCTCGAGAGAATCAAAACAGGGTAGCGCAAGCGTCCCTGCTTGCGATTTTCCCCGGCGCAAGCGAGACGCTCACGCTACATTGCTAAATGCTAAGTGCGGGAATCGTCGGGCTGCCGAACGTCGGGAAATCGACGCTTTTCAACGCCGTCACGCGCACGCACAAAGCGCCGGCGGAAAATTATCCGTTCTGCACCATCGATCCGAATGTCGGCGTAGTGATCGTGCCCGACCCGCGACTGGAAAAGATCGCCGGGATTTCTCGCTCGAAGAAGATCACACCAACGGCAATCGAGTTTGTGGACATCGCTGGACTAGTCAAAGGCGCGAGCGCCGGTGAAGGTCTCGGTAATCAGTTCCTCCACCATATTCGCGAAGTCGAGGCGATCGTGCAGGTGGTGCGTTGTTTTGAAAATCCCGACGTTCATCACGTCAGCGCAACCATTGACCCGGTGCGCGACATCGAGGTCATAAACACCGAGCTCGTGCTCGCTGACCTGGCTTCGTTACAGAAGCGACGCGACCGAATGCAAAAGCAACTGCACGCCGGCGAAAAGGCAGCAATCATCGAAAGTGCGATCATCGAAAAATTGCTCCCCCATCTGGACCGCGGGAAGCCGGCGATTACCGCCGAGTTGACTCCAGAAGAGAAGGCAGTCGCGCGAGGTTTCTTCCTGCTGACGTCAAAACCAACAATTTTTGCCTGCAACGTGGCGGAATCGGATTTGGCGGCAATTTCCAAAGACGACTCTGCGAACGTCGCCACGCGATATGTCGATCTTGTTCAAGATTACGCCCGCCATCATTTCGCCACTGAAGCAATTGTGATTAGCGCGCATATCGAGAGCGAGCTGGTTGATCTGAGCGAGCAGGAGGCGCTCGAATATTTACGCGGTCTCGGCGTGGAAGACAGCGGTGTCCACGCGCTCATTCGTGCCGTGTATCATCTACTCGGATTGCGCACCTTTTTTACCACTGGAGAAAAGGAAACTCGCGCTTGGACGATTCATGCCGGCGACAAAGCCCCCGCCGCCGCTGGAGCGATTCACTCCGATTTTGAGCGCGGGTTTATCGCAGCGGAAACCATTCATAACAACGATCTGGTCGCAGCCGGTTCTTTCGCGAAAGCACGCGAAGCAGGCAAACTCCGCTTGGAAGGAAAAGAGTACGAAGTGCGCGATGGCGACGTGATTCTGTTCCGATTCAACGTCTGAGTTGTAGAGGCGGCTGTGTCAGTGGCCCAGCAGATTGGCGCTTCGCACAGCGAAGCGGCTACAACGCGCCAAGGTATAAGATCCGACCGCATTGCTCGCAGCTGACGATTTCCTTTCCCGCTTTGACGCGCGCCGCAGTGGCAGTCGTTACTTTCATGTGGCAACCGGTGCAAACACCGTGCTCCACTGCGACGATCGCAGCGTCGCCTTTACTGTTGAACAGGCGCTCGAACTGGTCGAGCAAATCGGCATCGATTTTAGACGCAAGGGCTTCCCGCTCATTTCCCAGTTCTGCCTGCTGCGTTTCCAGCGCTTTTGATTTTGTTTCCAGTTCCGTTAGTTGCCGTGAGATGCTGTCTTTCGTTGCCCGCGCGCTTTTATCGGCCGCTTCGAGTTCGGCTTTGAGCTTGTCGACCTCGATCATCAATTCGAGTTCCTGATCCTCGAGTTTGCGGATTTCATTTTCGTACCGCTCAATTTCGTGGCTGATCGCCTGAAATTCATCATTCTTCCGGGTTTGATACTGCTGCATCTTGAGACGTGAAATGCTTTCGGCGCGTGTGCCCACGTCGAGTTCCAGTTTTTTGCGCTCAACTTCTACCTGACGCCCTTTATGTTTCAGCGATTCAACGCCGGCCGCGGTTGCGGCCAGTTGCGCTTCAAGGTAAGCGCGTTCCAACGGCAGCGTCTTAATCTCAGTCTGGATCTGTCTGATCTTTTGTTGTCGATCTTGGAGAACGAGCAGTTGTTCCAGTTCCGAATGCACGGGCGCTTAACCTATTGATTCGGCAAAGCGGCGTCAATCATTCGCCCGCAGGGCCGAGTTGATTTAATGCTTCGAGCACCTGCTCGGGCCGCGCACGCACGGCAATATTCTCGGTAAGATTCACCCAGCGAACGATGCCATTTGAATCAAGGAGAAATTCAGCCGGTCGCGCTATGTCCGCTCCCTTCGGTCCGGCCCCGGAATGCAAGACATCGTATCGGCGAATAACTTTCGCATTCGGATCGGACAACAGCGGAAATATGTACCCACGCTTTTGCGATTGTCGCTGGTTAATATCCGGCGGATCGACGCTGATGCCGACAACGCGAATGCCACGTGCCTCGAACTCCGGCAGCCTTTGCTGAAAACTCCGCAACTCGGAGTTGCACAGTGGTCACCAAAAACCACGATAGAAAATCAGCACGGCGCCTTTTGAGTTGGAAAGCAAATCGCCAAGGCCAACAGGTTTTCCGTTTTGATCCAGTAGTAGAAAGTCAGGCGCCTTTTGCCCCACACGCGGGGCGCCAGTTGAAGCCGGAACCTGCCGCAGGGCATAGAAGATTTCGTAGCTAAAAAACGCGACAAGAAGCACGGCGATCGCCGCGAAGATCGATGCGGCAATCTTTCCGCGGTAAACCTGCGGCCGACCGAACCCGCGGAACAGACCGACTATCAACAACGCAGCCCCAATTCCAAAAAGCAAAAGATTCGCCCAGGGAAAATCCCGCGTCGTTGGAAACCGCACGAAGAACCCGTAGGAGAATAGCCCGGCGACTATGAGAACGAACCCGACCCAGATTGGCCAGTTCCATTTTCGTTTCATTGCGCTCTCGCTGGTGCCAAGCCGAGGATCCAGCGATACAGGCCAATCGCAATCGCCGCGAAACCTAGTCCTCCAAGGATTTTGCCAGCGGTTTCGAAGCCGGGCCCGACCAACGCCAGCGGTGCGTCTTTGCCCGAAAACACGATGATCGCCGAAATCACCACGCCGATAATGCCCTCGCCGACGATCAACCCGGATGCGAGCAGCACGCCAAGCTGCTTCGTTGATTCCGGTCGCGCGGTGCGGTCAGCGCGCCTATCGAACAACCACCCGGCAACGGCTCCCACCACGATCATCAACGTGCTCTGCGTGGGTAGATAAATGCCAAGGCCCACCGCCAGCGGTGGAACGCGCATGTTTCGTGTCGTGCGCGCGAGGATCTCGTCCAGCAGGATGATGCCAACGCCGATCATTCCGCCGATCCGGATCAAACTCCAGTCGATATCAGCAGCGATGACTCCTTGCGCGAGGGAGGATATCAATCCTGCCTGGGGCGCGGGCAAAGGGTGCGCACGCGTTTCAGCGCCCGGCGCTCCGACGAAACCGTAAGCGTGATTCACGAGATCGAGCACCGGCGGAATGACGAACGCGCCTGCGATGACACCGAAAATCAACGCGACTTGTTGCTTCCATGGTGTTGCATCAACCAGCTGTCCGGTCTTGAGGTCCTGCAAGTTGTTATTGGCAATCGCCGCAACGTTGAAGATCACTGCGGTCGTAAAGAGCGCGAACGCCATCAGCGCCTTGCTGGCATCTGGGCCGACGTACGGTTTCACGCCAATCACGAGCAACAACGCCGCACCGATCACGACTAAAATGCCAATGCCAGACAACGGGCTGTTCGAGGAACCGATCAACCCCGCCATGTACCCGCACACCGCAGAAACAAAGAAACTCATCAACACAACGTAAGCGACCCCGCCGATGACGAGTGTGGGCAAATGCGCGCCCAGACCGCTGCTGTTGCCGAAATATCCGAGCAACCAGGCGATCGGCAGCATGCAGATCAGCGTTACCAGTCCGACAATGCCGATCGGAATGTCGCGCTCAGTGATCGGGAGCGTATCGGCCCGGCCGGCTTTTCGCTCGCGCGACGCAGCCATCGCACTAGTGAGCCCTCTGGCCACCGGTTTAACGAGTTTGAGAAGCGTCCAAATCGCCGAAACGCCGATCGCGCCAGCACCAACGAACCGGACCTTTGTGCTCCAGGTTTTTTGCGCGAGCGTCGCGGCGGCCATCGTGACATCGCCGGACATCGCCGAGAAATGCGGAACCAGCCAGCCCCAGCCGATGAACGCGCCGATGAGCATCGCGATCCCGACGGACAAACCGACCAGGTGGCCGATCCCCAGAAGAGCAAACGACAAAAAGAAATCATATCCGCTCACTGATCCGCGCCGACCAATCCGAAAAGTTTGCGCCACATCGGCGGCCAATACCTGCGTCTGAACGACGACCGCGAATACCGCAGCAACGATCGAGCCCCACAGTACTGCAAGCAGACCGGCCCTCCCATGTTCAATGTCGGAAGCATGCTTGGAATCGCTGCTGCTCCCGACCTTGAGCACTTCAGCGCATGCAACGCCTTCCGGATACGGCAAATCGGAAGTTGTGACTAGCGCTCGACGTAGAGGAATCGAATACATCACACCCAGAATTCCGCCGAGCGCACAAATCCAGAACGAAATCCAGAACGGAAACTCGGTCCACCAACCGATCATGATCAGGCCCGGCAACACAAAAATGATCGACGAAAGTGTA
The DNA here is from genome assembly GCA_036525475.1 of Candidatus Udaeobacter sp. GTDB lineage: Bacteria > Verrucomicrobiota > Verrucomicrobiia > Chthoniobacterales > UBA10450 > Udaeobacter. The sequence goes on along the minus strand of DATDAJ010000019.1, from coordinate 449 downwards.
CCGGCGGCGGAGGCAACGGTTTGGACGATGTTGTTCTCCTGAATTGTGGCGTCACGGAACCCGCGCAGGATGGCCATCGAAATCACGGCTGCGGGGATTGAGGTAGAGAACGTGAGCCCTGCTTTGAGCCCGAAGTACACATTCGCCGCGGTGAACACCAGCGTGATAATGATGCCGATGATGAGACCGCGTACCGTGAGTTCTTTGCGCACAGGACTCGGAGAATAATGTGCAATCACCGAAGGGGTCAAGGCATTGCAATCAATACCGCAGGACTGGTTCCTGACTCAGCGGAGAATGGAGCGTTGGGTACCGCGACATGGCCGGTTAAGCCGCGAGGGTAGCGGTCGAGCGCAGCGGGAGCTGCTGAGATACAACGCGGATCAACCCGCAAGTCTTATCCTTCAAATCAAACATCCCGTAATGGATGCGAAGCAACGGCCGGGCTT
>DATDAJ010000018.1:0-8197 GCA_036525475.1 Candidatus Udaeobacter sp. | reverse complement strand
CTTCGTTCGCTTCTTCTTTCCGCTTTGTTCGCACTTCCCTTCGTCGCGGGACCGCTCCTGCCCGGCAGCCTTCGAGCGGCGGACGAGAAAAAAATAGAGTTCCCGTCGGCCAGCCAGCACTCGGTGGTAAAACAGCGAGTCGGGTTGACCGATGTCGAGGTGGATTATTCGCGCCCGAACAAGAACGACCGCGAGATCTTCGGCGGCCTGGTGCCTTACGGGAACCTTTGGCGCACGGGTGCCAACGCGGTCACCAAAATCAAGTTTAGCGACGCGGTAACGCTCGGCGGCAAGGAGATCCCGGCCGGTGAGTACGCACTCTTCACGATTCCGACAGCGAACGAGTGGACCATCATCCTGTCTAAGGACGCGAAGGTGCAGAGCACGGCCGATTATAAGCAGGAGAACGATGCCGTGCGTCTCACGGCGAAGCCGGAACCCTTTCCGGTCGCAATCGAGACGTTCACGATCGCGCTGAATGATGTGAAAGGTGCTTCCGCAACGCTTGATTTCCTTTGGGATAAAACGCGCGTCCCGGTGAAGTTGACCACAGATGATGTCGAGCAGGTAAGCAAGCAACTCGAGGCGGTCGCCGGCGGAACTACTCCACTCGATGCGCGCACCGCCTATCAGGCCGCAGCCTTTTACTACGACAACAACAAGGATATGAACCAGGCGGCGAAGTGGATCGACCAGGCGCTGGAGAAGAACCCAGACGCCTACTTCATGCACTACAAGAAGGCGCAGATTCAGGCGAAGCTTGGCAGCAAGAAAGAAGCCACCGCCTCCGCGCAAAAGGCGATCGACATCCTGAAGAAAGACAAAGCGCCGGACGAGTCCGCGATCAATAATGCGCAGCAGATCATAGACAGCTCGAAGTGAAGGATCAGCTCCGAGACATTGCCGGTCACTTCGCGTTATCCATCTCTGCGGCTCTGGCAGTAGCGCTGTCAGGCCACCTTGGCTACGATCTTCTTCATTTCGGAATCGCCGAAAGGGCGCATCGTCTGCGTGCGGATGTTGCCCAAGATGTGCGCTGCCAGCAACACACTGGCGGCCGTCTCATCGTCCGGTGCCTCGACGATTGAGACCGCAGGTTTAGTTCGCTTTCTTCGTGAAGTGGCCGTCCGCTTGATTCCGGCAAAGCCAGTGCAATCACGCCGCTGCTGACGCCAAATTTCTAACGGGTACCTCTGTTCTCCGCAGTGCCGGTGCCGCCTGTGGTAGGTTTGGACGTGCCCTTAACACCGCCACCACCTTTCACGTCCTTCGTCGGCTGCAGGTCACGAATTTTAGCCTTCTTAAGTCGGCGCCAAACGGAGTGAACTACGTTGATATTCGGCGTTTGTTCCTCCATGCGTGCTATCGAGCTTAACGGACTGACAGGGTACTGCAACACTTTATAGTTTACTAACTTTGAAACTCGCCCCTACACGTGGACGTCGCGATCACGTTGTTTATCAACAATCGCTCCAGCGGTTTCTGTTCCGTGGTCGCTTTCGTGACGGCGTGAGCGAGAGGCTCGACTTTCTTGCTAAAATGCGGTAGAAAAGCTGCTCTTCATGTCGAGCAGAGAGTCAGTTTCGCCTTACGATGTAATCGTGTGCGCGTGCGGAACTTCGCAGTATACGGCACGCGATGCTATAGATGCGGCTATTTTCCGGGGCACACTTCAGGAAAAATGGCAGACGTTTCTCCGTCACATCGCAGCGAAAGAGCGTGCAGACGAATTGGAATTAGAGTTGGACGAGTCGGCCATTTCTGCTGCGGCAGAAGAATTTCGTTATCGCCATGATCTGATCACGGCGGAGGAGACGGAAGCATGGCTGGCAAATCGCGGTCTTACATTTGACCGCTTTAGCGATTACTTTGCCCGTCAATATTGCGTCGGTGCGGTTGATGAAGGCTTTTCTTCCGAGCAAATCCGCTATACGTCGGCACCTCAGGAGTTGCGCGACTTGTTCCTAGCAGAGTTGATTTTGTCCGGGGCGCTAGAGGACATGAGCATCAAGCTCATATGGCGTCTCGCTGCGCGCTGCGCTGGACAAGAGCCCACCGCCGAGGCGATTGCCGCCGAAGAGCGGAAATTCTTGCATCGGAGTGGCATTGAACCAGCGCAACTGGCCGATTGGCTGGAGGAAATGGGCCGTGATTCGCAGTGGTTGAATGGAATGCTTGCGATCGAGGCGGCATACGGGACGCATTGCGATAGGCTGCTGGTCCCCGAAGCACGTCAACGCGAATTGATGGCGTCGCGAATGCACCTGACACGATTTGAAATCGAACTGATTGAGTTGGAATCACACGATGCCGCGCAGGAAGCGCTGTTTTGCGTGCAGGAGGATGGGATGTCAATGGAGGAAGTTGCGATTGAAGGAAGGTATCCGTATCGACGTGCGGACTTTCTGCTGGGAGATCTTCCCCCGGATGCGCAACAGAAATACTTCAGCGGGTCGCCTGGTGACGTGTTAGAACCGATCTCGCATGGCGACGGATTCGAACTGTGTCGCATCGTTAAGAAAATCGAGCCGCGACTAGAGGATCCATCGGTCAAATCACGGATCGACCAAGGACTGCTTGACCAGTATTTTTCACACCTGACGACAAAATATACGTCCCCACGGCTGAGCGTTCCTGTTTTAATGGAATGAAAACCCAAGACAGCGAAATTCTGCGGCGTTCATCGGTATTTCGCTTTGTTTCCGATGAACATTTTGACGCGATCGAGCCACTCCTGCAGGAAGAACATTATGAATTCGGTGACGTAATCGTAAAACAAGGCGATCCGGCCAATTCATTTTACGTCCTGACAAACGGGCGTGCGCGTGCCCTGAAAATCAAGCCGGATGGTGCGGAAATCCCATTGGGAGTACTAAAGCCGGGGGACTGTTTCGGGGAGGCTGCTTTAGCTGAGGGCGGAACCCGAAATGCGACCGTGCGCTGCAGCACCGCGGTCGATGTCCTGTGGATCGATCGCGATGACTTTCTTCAACTTGTCCGCCGCGTGCCCGACCTAAAACACTATATCGAGACAACCGGGCGCAACCGCGCTCTCCAAAGTTTTCTTTATCAGTTCAGCAATTTCGGCCGATTGCCGAATCCCGTGTTGCGCGGGATGATCGACAAGCTAACCCCCGTCACATTCGAAAAAGGCAATCTGATCATTCGAGAAGGGGACAACGCCGGGCCGCTTTATGTAATCGAGAAGGGACGGGCGCGCGCATTCGCCGGCTTGAACGGACGTGAGCGCAATCTCGCCTTCTATCGCGAAGGCGATTTCTTTGGTGAATTGTCGATCTTAAACGACTCGCCCCGCTCGGCATCGGTAGAAGCATTCACAGACTGTCAATTGCTTTCCCTTGAACCGAAGTCCGTACGAGACCTCCGCCGGCGATTTCCAGACTTCGATAAATTGTTAAAGGAGCGGCTAGCCCTTTATCAGGCAAAAACCGAGGCACGTGTTCCGCTCGATTTCGCGACTGAACTGCTCCCTGCCGAAACACAGGTGCACGATAAAGTGCAGCTCGACGGCCAACAGCCCCCTGAGAAGACCGATGGCCAAGAAGAGCCGTTTGCCGACGAGCGAGGCCTCTTCCGCAAGCACGGCAAGCGCCTCCGAAAGATCGATCATGTTATGCAGATCGACGAGATGGATTGCGGTGCTGCCTGCCTCGGAATGATCTGCCGTCACTTTGGTCGCAAGGTAAGCTTGGCGCGGATTCGACAGCTCTGTCACACGGCGACCGACGGCACCAGCCTAAAAGCAATTTCTCGAGCTGCCATCGAACTTGGGCTGGCGGCGCGTCCATTGAAAGTCTCGTTCCGCAATCTTCCGCACATGCCGCTTCCGGCAATAGTGCACTGGGAAGGCAACCATTGGATGGTGCTCTACGATGTTGATGAGCAATCTGTGCGCGTCGCCGATCCCGCGCTCGGGCTACGCAAAGTTCCGCGAAGAGAATTTGAGACGAAGTGGACTGGCTACGCAGCACTGTTCGATTACACGCCGGCATTCGAAGCAGCTCCGGAAAGTAAGCCAACACTGGCTTGGGTTCTGCCGTTTCTTTCGCGATTCAAAGTGATCTTGCTGCAGGTGCTGGGGTTAGCTGTCGCCGTCAGTTTCCTGCAATTACTGTTCCCTGTATTTACCCAAATCGTCGTTGATAAAGTCATCGTCGAAAATGACATCGGCCTGCTGAAAATAATTCTGCTGGGCATGTTCGTAGCGCTCATTTTCGTCCAGTTTGCCACGCTTGCGCAGGAATACTTGCTGGCATTTGCGGCTGTGCGTCTCGACACGGCAGTTCTCGATTTCTTGAGCCGGAGACTTTTGTCTCTGCCGATGAGTTACTTCACAAATCGTCGAACGGGGGACATCCAGCGCCGCCTTGAGGGTGCGAGGCAAGTTCGGCAATTGGTCGTGCAACAGGGAGTTGGCGCGTTACTGGCAGTCGTTTTTCTGGTAGGCGCACTCGTTTTAATGGCCATGTATAGCCCACTACTGACCATCGTGTTTCTGGCAACAACGCCTTTCTACGTGGGACTAATGATTTTTTCGATAAAGGTTTTGCGCCCCCTTTATCACGGGATGGAAGAAAGTCAGGCCAAATACAGTTCGCATCAGATCGATGCGATCAAAGGTATCGAGGCTGTAAAGGCGGCAGCGGCCGAGGACTCATTTCGCGACGCCATGCTGAACGAGTTTCTCTCGGTCTCGCAAAAACGTTTCAAGGCGACGTTCATCGTGATGTCGTGGGACAGCGTCCTGCAAACTATTGGTCTCCTGTCTACCGCGATTTTCCTGTGGGTCGGGGCCCTGCAAGTCATTCACGGCAATTTGAGTGTTGGTGGTTTTGTTGCGTTTAGCTCACTCACTGCAATGGCGTATGCAGGGATTTTGCGAGCGCTCGGAGTTTGGGACAACGTGCAGCTGGCTTCTGTCCTGCTGAATCGTCTGAATGACATTTTTGAACAGGAGCCGGAGCAGGGTCATGATCGGTCCCGCCTCGTCCCCGTGCGCAGCCTCGAAGGGCGCGTTGAGTTGCGCGGAGTCAGTTTCAAATATGGCGGACCTGAATCACCCGACATCTTAAAGAATATCATGCTCGATCTTTTGCCGGGACGCACGGTGGCAGTCGTTGGCCGCAGCGGAAGCGGCAAGACAACCCTCATCAAATTAATCGCAGGCCTCCTCGAGCCTACGGAGGGAGCGATCTTTTTCGACACCGTCAATTTAAAGACTCTGAATTATCGCGACGTCCGACGGCACATCGGGACCGTTCTTCAAGAAAATCACATGTTTAACGATACGATCGCGCGGAATATTTCAATTGGCGATCCTGAGCCGGACGTCGGTCGCGTTCTTGCAGCTGCCCAAGCTGCCGCCGCCCACGAGTTCATCATGCGTCTGCCGCTCGGTTACGAGACAAAGATTGGAGAAAGCGGTCTTTCCCTGTCCGGCGGTCAGAAGCAGCGCATAGCTATCGCACGAGCGATCTACAACAATCCACCGGTGTTGATCTTTGACGAGGCAACAAGCGCGCTGGATACAGAATCCGAACGAGCGATCCAAGACAACCTCGCTCGATTACTGGTGGGGCGCACCACAATTGTAATTGCGCATCGTTTGAGCACCATTCGAGACGCGCATTCTATCGTAGTGCTTGAAAAAGGCAGTGTTGCCGAGATTGGCACCCATGATGAGTTAATGGCGCAGCGTGGTCTGTATTATTACCTTTCGAGCCAGCAACTCGGGATCTAAACAAGATTTCGATGAGCTCATAATCTACTCAACGTTGCTGGCCGGACGCTGATTGAGTATGCATTCGAACCGATCCGGCAATTACGTGAGAACATAAAGCAATAACCACTAATGCAGGCACGGCCATCCAAGTTAAGGCTCGAAAACCTAACTACGAGCAATGACGCCATGGCGCGTTGTCTCCAGTTGGCAGCGCTCGCCGCGAGGTCCGACGTTCCAGTCGTGCTGCTCGGTGAGACTGGCACGGGCAAAACCTTGCTTGCCCAGGCAATCCATAATTCATCAGCGCGAGCAAATCGCCCATTCATCGCATTTAATGCCTCGGCGATTAGCGACACGTTACTCGAGAGTCAGTTGTTTGGTCACGAACGCGGAGCTTTTACCGGCGCACAACAAACCGTTAAAGGAAAGTTCGAACTCGCCAATGGAGGCACGCTTTTTCTAGACGAAATCTCAGAAATGAGTCCTCTCGCACAGGTAAAAATCCTGCGTGTTCTGGAGTACGGCGAATTTGAGCGTCTGGGCTCCGAACGGATGCTCACTTCCAACGCGCGAATCATCTGCGCTTCCAACTGTTCGTTGCGAGAACGGGTGCGGCTGGGAAAACTTCGAGAGGACCTGTATCAGCGACTCAACGGCCTTACCCTGCTTATTCCCCCGCTTCGAGAACGCCTTGAAGAGCTGCCCGCATTGATTGCCACTGAATTGCAAACTGCGGGAGCTAAAGAAGGCAAACAGTTCACCGCCATTCATCCTGAAGCGATGGAAAAGCTGCTTCGTCACGACTGGCCCGGTAATCTGCGCGAGTTGAGTCACACGGCGCGCACCATGACTCTTTTTTGTAACAGTTCCGTGATTCTACCCGAGCATGTCGTTTTCCCTTCCGATCTGAAGCCCGATCGGGCGCCAACAGGAACTGACAAACCAGCGCCTCTGCTCACGGGCAATCATCAGGATGCTGACGTTAGTACGGACCTCTCACTCGAACACGCGATGCAACGGCATGTTCGATTCGTTTATGATCAAGCAAATCAGAACCAACGACGCGCAGCACGATTACTCGGTATTTCTCGTTCGACTCTCTCCCGCTATCTCCGAGACATGCTCAAAAATAAAGCACCATTGGTCTAAATCTGAGGCGAGATGGCATAATAATGAAGTTGAAATTTCGTTTAACGGGGAGTAGCCGTTTTGGCGATCAGAGAAACAATTGGCTGCATAAATGCCTCTGGTTTAACAATAAACGTAACAACCATCTCTGCCTTTGTCCCTGCCGGTGGCGACTTGGCACGGATGCTGATATCAGGAGAGAGACAAGGTGAATACACCGAAGAACAAAAAACAAGCGTCCGCCACGGAATCAGGAATTAACAGGCGCAAGCGCACAAGAGACAAATTGATTCGCCTCGACGATCTGATTCCACAAAAAGACGTTAAGGGCGGCCATCAAGTGCTCTTCGGTGTCACTGAAAAAACACAAACCAACGAAAAAGGGAAATAAATGGCGCAGCGAAAAGAAACCAAGAAAGAGATTAAAGTCGGGGATTTGAAACCGAAAAAAGATGCCAAGGGCGGCTTTTCTCCCCAGATCCCGAGACTCAACCGCGCCGGTCGCACCTAACGTGGTCAGGAATCGCACTGGTGGTTCGGTCACGAAGTGCGGCTCTATATCTGTGATCCGACTCCTTGATTAAAAAATGACCGCCCCCCACACCGAGAAGGTATGAGAGGCGGCTGTTCCCCCCAGAACAATCCGCTAGTAAACGAGCTTCGAGCCGATAGCAACAAATTTCACTCGACTTCATCCCGCCGTCGCCGACGAATCCTTTGTTGACGTCTGACGCGCCGTCAGCCGCTGCAACGGTGCCGCTCTTCAGCAAGCCGACAAGTTTTGGGGTGACTTTGTACTCGCCGTTCTTTTCAACCCGCACTAACTCTATCGTCGTTTGTATTGCCTGACGGGGTCGCTGCTCTGCAAAATGTCAGCGATGTCGGGTCACCAATCTTCTTCGCGGCGGCCAATTGCGGCAGTGTTTCAGCGAACTGGAGATGCTGCTACGCGGTTCTGTGTGCGGCAGGGAATTCATCCCGATGCGATTTCGTATTTGTCGATCGTAGCGGCACTGATCGCCGCAATTTGTTTTTGGAAATCGGGCGCGAGACGTTGGCTACTCATCGTCGCACCGCTTTTTTGTTATTTGCGGCTTTGGTTCAACATGCTCGACGGTCTGGTCGCCTTCGCGGCAGGGAAGGCGAGCCGCCGTGGTGAAATCCTGAACGATCTGCCCGATCGCATTTCGGATATCGCGATTTTCGTCGGGGTTGCGCACAGCGGGTTGATGAATCCGCTGATCGGGTATTGGGCAGCAATTTTCGCGGTGCTCACCGCGTACGTCGGTCTATTCGGACAAGCGCTCGGCGTTCAACGCCAGTTTG
>DATDAJ010000017.1:0-4349 GCA_036525475.1 Candidatus Udaeobacter sp. | reverse complement strand
CTGCTCGATCCAATCGGCGTCGCGCGGCGGCACGTCGAATGTTTGCGGCAAAAGCAACTTTTGCGTGGGCACTCCCTGCTGTTCCATTCTGCGCCGCAATTCTTCGAACAGGACGCGTTCGTGCGCGGCGTGTTGATCCACGAGGACAAGGCCGTTCGCATTCTCCATCAGGACATACAACTTGCTGAGCACGCCGATGATTTCGAATTGCTGCTGAGCAGGCTTTGTAACGGGCTGCTGTGGTTGTAGTGCACGCGCATCGGCTGCTAAATCGAAGCGGCGTTCTGGCTGGCGGGGCGCCTGCCGTACAATTTCTGGCCCTAGCGCCCGGCCGGGGTCAGCGACCCCGGCTACAACATCGAGATGCGGCAATTCGCGATGCGTCACTTCGGGCGCGGTTACTTCGGAGCGCAGGGTTAGATCGGGAGTTGCTCTAACGGAAACCGCGGTGGCCGGTTCCTGCCGGACTGGTGTCCGAAATTTTTCCTGCCACTCAGCCCGAGCGTGTTCCAATGTTTGCTGAATACAGCGAACCACCGCTTCGCGCACGCCGTTGGGATCGCGAAAACGGACTTCGCGTTTTGCCGGATGCACATTTACATCGACAGCCGCGGGATCGAGTTCAACAAAAAGGAACGTAACAGGATATTGTCCCTTCATAAGAGCTGTGTGGTACCCTTCGCGGACAGCGCCGGTGATAAGATTGCTTTCAATCGCACGCCCGTTTACGAACACGAGCTGCTGGCTACGGGTTTGCCGGCTGAGACCCGCCTGACCGATAAAACCACTGATTCCAATTTTTGGGGATGCAGCGCCTTTCACTCCAACCAAGCGCTGCAACAATTCGACGCCGTATAAGTCCCGGATCCGATCGCCGAGTGTTGCCGTACCTGGCAACTGAAACACGATGCGATCGTCACGCATCAACGAGAAGCCAATCTCAGGATGACCGATCGCTTGCAGATGGACCTGATGTTCGATGTTGCGGGTTTCGGTGTTCTCCGAACGAAGAAATTTCCTGCGCGCTGGCAGGTTGTAAAAAAGCGATCGCACTTCGGCTTGCGTGCCTGGGGCTTCACCGCCGTCCCGGACAACGTCTATTTTGCCACCATTAACAATGATTTCTGTGCCGGCGATCGCACCCGCTTCACGTGTACTCACCCGGAATCGCGAAACACTAGCGATACTAGGCAAGGCTTCGCCGCGAAACCCGAGTGTAGCCACCGCTTGAAGGTCGGCAGCAGAACGGATTTTGCTGGTGGCATGTCGCTCGAGCGAAAGCAGCGCGTCATCGCGGCCCATGCCGCAGCCGTCGTCGATCACGCGAACCAGCGAAATTCCACCGCGACGAATGGCGATATCGACATTGCGAGCGCCTGCGTCGAGACTGTTTTCAACCAGTTCCTTTACGACTGACGCCGGGCGCTCCACCACTTCGCCGGCCGCCACCTGGCTGGCCACGGTCTCAGAAAGCAATCGTATCCGGCCCATCTTTAAAAAAAGTAGTGCATGCGTCCCGCTTGCAAAAGCCAGAAGACTCGCAAGCCGGAGGCATGCGCTACTTTGACTTGGACGCCTCGAAGCGGTATTTTTGAGCACGATGATTAACGTCACGGACAACGCTGTTCGACAGCTCCAGAGTCTTCTTTCGCAGCGACCGGAGAACTCGCCAAGAGGTTTGCGTGTAGAAGTGGCCAAAGGCGGCTGTTCCGGTCTGCATTACGAGATGACACTTGGCGAACGAAAAGAGGGCGATTCAACAGTCGAGCGCGATGGCGTGCAATTTTTTATCGACGACGAGAGCGTCTCCTACTTGCGGGGCGCGACGCTGGATTTCACTGACGGTTTGACCGGCACGGGTTTCCGAATCGTCAATCCAAACGCGTCGCGTACGTGCGGATGCGGTTCGTCGTTCGAAGCGGCGCAATCAGCTTGAAACCGGGAATCGTCGCGCGCTGAACTGATGGACTATGGCACTCAACCGTACGATCCGTACGACGAGCCGTACACGCGTCCGCCGGAACGCATAAATTATTTCGCGTGGACGGTGGCGATTTTGCTTTTGACAGGCTTCGCGCTCGCAGCCTGGCTCGGAAGTTTTTACATCTTCAACCAACCGGAGCGGCCTGACAGCTATCGAATTCTGCAGAAGCTGCACAAGATTGAGCAGCCGAAACGCTTCGAACTAACAGCCGCGCCGCCAGGCGAATTTCTTAACGCAAGCGACCTTTACGAGCGCTACGTTGGAATGGGGGCCGCCGAGCTCGCGAAAACGAACGCTGAGCTCTTGCGCAATTACATTCGGAATTTTCAGCAGGTGCGCGGCCTGGTTCCGTACGTGGTAGGCCGGTACACAATCATTGGGGTGCGCCAACTCCGCCCGGACGATGTGTTTACCACCGGTATGGCGGCGCTGACCGCTGCCGTCGACAGTGGTGAGCTGCTAATGGAACACATTTATCCCGCCAAGCCCGAAGCCCTGCCTCTGATGAAGCAGACGCTCGCCGTCGGGTTGGAATTGAAATTGGAGCGCACACACGACATTTCTGCGGTGATTCACGCCGAGCGATTAATCGACGGCCGAATTCTGGTGACAACGGTTCCTTTGCTGTATGGAAGCTATACGGTTACACGCGGTCTCGGCACCTTTCGCCTCGAACCACCGCTTAGTCTCAATCTCGTGGGAGGTTGGCCATTGTTTAAATCGCAGGAACGCGCTTCCATTGAACAACGCCTCGCCGAATACCGACAAAAAATGGCAGAAGCTCAAGGGGGACCGATCGCCATACCGGGCGCGAGCGCCACTCCGCCGCCTGCCAAAAATGAACTGGTGCGCATCGAACAAGCCAGACCTGTTGCGCCGCTTGCCATGACTCCACCAGTCGTGGCAAGCAATGAGAAGCTGACGAAAGCGATGCCGGCGCCGAAGGGGAAAAAGGGCAAAAAACAAAAGCTCGAGTCCCCGCCGCCGGCAGCGAGCCCCGCGCAGGCAGTCGTCGCTCAGAACAAACCTGCGCCGGGCGGTACACCCATGACCGTTGCGTCAGCCCTTGCACCTCCAAGCGCATTAAACCTTGCTATCGCCACGCCGATGCCAGGATCTAAACCTTCAGATATTGGAACTGCATCGATAGCACAGAGTTCGCCTGTTGCAGGGACGCCCGTACCTGTTCTTCCTGCTCAACCTGTTCCGCCCGCTACTTCCAATGTTGCTCTGGCTTCCAATGCCGGCGGCGGCAACTGGAAAACCTTTGCGCCAGGCAAGATGCCGCTCGGAAGACTGATCGCGACCGGCGATTTGAATGATGTAGTCGATCACGGAGTCGCGGGCGAACGCATTTACTTGAAAGGCCAGTTCGTGGTAAATTTCGTCGATGAGAACAAGGCGGTGCTGCGTCCGCGCACAACATTAACAAGCAAAGTGCTCCACTTCGGAGCCGGTTCATCGACGCGAATCATTGTGGAATTTCCCCGTGGTTATACCCCCCCGCCCCAAGGCGCCGTCGTCAATCGGGATGAGACGCGGCCCTATGAGATCACCGAAGTGCGCAAACAAGAAGACGGACAACTGAACGTCTTCGTGCGCGAAATCATGCAGCCGAATTGATCGGCTGTTCGCGTTTCGGATCGAATTGTAGGGCGTCTGTGTCAGGCACCCATGGACGAGGATTGGCGTTTCACAGAAACGCCCTACAACTTCCGCGGAAATTTTTGCGTGGTTGCATTTTCTCTCTCGCCTTCCACACCCCGACTCTGTAGTTCTTACCGCTCAAACAAGGAGTCTCATGCAAGAATTCGAAAAATTTGTCGGAAAACTCAGCGATTTTGTCTGGGGACCACCGCTGCTGATTCTTTTGCTCGGCACGCACATTTTTCTCACGTTCAGGCTTCGCTTCATCCAGCGATACATCGGCAAGGCGATCAAGCTTTCCTTGCAAAGATCGCATGAGGGACAGGGCGACGTAAGCCAGTTCGGCGCCCTAACGACTGCGTTGGCAGCCACCATCGGCACCGGGAATATCGTCGGCGTCGCCACAGCAATCGCTGCCGGCGGTCCTGGCGCGGTGCTCTGGATGTGGCTAACCGGCGTATTCGGCATTGCCACGAAATATTCCGAAGCAGTTCTCTCGGTGAAATACCGCATCAAAACCGAAAGGGGACGAATGGCGGGAGGTCCTATGTATGTCCTCGAGCGAGGCATGAAACAGAAATGGCTCGGGGTGATTTTCGCGATCCTCACAACCATTTCCGCATTCGGCATCGGGAACATGGTCCAGGCAAACTCCATTTCGACGATGGTAAACGAAACATTCCACATCGCTCCATGGATTACAGGCGTGGTGATGGCG
>DATDAJ010000016.1:0-4892 GCA_036525475.1 Candidatus Udaeobacter sp. | reverse complement strand
AGAAGATTGGTGCGCGTTATCCGCACGTGACCTCGTCGATCATGTCGACGAGGAATGACCAAGCACGAATGTCGAAGGAATTCCCAATGCTCAAATGACGAACGCTGCCGTCCTCCATTTTAGTCATTCGTCATTCGATATTGTTTCGTCATTCGGCATTCGGATTTCGTCATTACCCGCATGAGCATCACCTATCTCGAAGCGATCCGGGAAGCGCAGGCTAAACTGTTGCGCGAAGATGATCGCGTTTTCATTTACGGGCAGGATGTCGGCGGCGCATTTGGCGGCGCGTTCAAAGCAACGAAAGGTTTGGCAAAGGAATTTCCGGAGCGCGTGTTGAACACACCGATCAGTGAAGATGCGATCGTCGGCACGGCCATTGGCGCTGCCATGCAGGGAATGCGGCCGATTGTAGAAATGCAGTTTGCGGATTTCTCAAGCATCGCCCTTAACCAGATTCTCAACAACGCAGGCACGCATTATTGGCGAACAGGCATGCCGGTGCCGATCACCGTTCGTTTGCCTTCCGGGGGAACAAAGGGAAGCGGTCCGTTTCACAGTCAATCGATGGAATCGCTTTACGCGCATTATCCTGGTCTCATCGTGATGACGCCGGCCACGGTGGAGGACGCTTACACGATGTTGATAGAAGCCGTGGCAATTGATGACCCTGTCGTTTACTGCGAGCACAAATATCTCTATTACCATCTCAAAGCCGACAAATTGCCGGACAAAGGTCTGCCGACTGGGCGTGCGCGTATTGCGCGCGAAGGGCGCGATCTCACCATTGTGAGTTACAGCGCAATGACGCAGGAATCTCTCGCCGCTGCGGAGGAACTCGCGCGTGAAGGTCTGGAGATTGAAGTTGTCGATCTACGCACGGTCAAGCCGTTGGACACCGACACGGTGCTTGCGTCTGTCGCGCGCACCGGCCGCTTGCTTTGCGTCGGCGAATCCTTTCCCTGGGGCGGCACGAACGCGGAGGTTATCGCTCGGGTGACCAACCAGGGTTTTCATCTGCTCGATGCCGCGCCCCGACGTCTAAACGCGAAAGACACGCCGATTCCGTATCATCCAAATCTCTGGAGCGCACACCGGCCGAACGCGAAGAATATCGTCGCAAAGGCGCGCGCGTTGCTACGAGAATAGATTTATGCCACGCGTAAACTGTCATCTTGAGCGAAGCGACCCGCAGTCGAAAGATCCCGCAGAAGTACGTTTAAGGTTGCGCAACGGGATGGAAAGCCTGGCCTCGCCCCGAAAGCCTTCGGGGCTGCGTTGCAGCCTCGACTTCGCTCGGAATGACTGAGTAGCTATGCCGCAAGTCCCGATCATCATGCCGCAGCTCGGCGAATCAATCGCCGAAGCCACAATCGTTGATATCAAGATCAAACCTGGCGACGAAGTTGTGGACGATCAGGAAATCATCGACGTCGAAACGAACAAAGCGGTCATGGGCGTGACTACGCCGTGCAAGGGCAAGATCGATAAGATCACAGTGCAATTAAAGGAGACGTATCCCGTGGGCGCAGTGCTCGGCTACATTGAAGCAAGCGAACAAGACGCTGCGCGTTTCGCTAAACACGCGCCGGCGCCTCCGCTGCAAAAGGACGTCGCGGAAGAAATTCCTGCGCGCGCCGATCAGGAAATAAAAGTAGCGCATGCGTCCCGCTTGCGAGGAGGGGACGGCAACCGGGACGGTCGCTCTACTTTGCCCGTTCCAGCGATCACGAAAGGCGCAGCTTTCATGTCCCCTCGCGTGCGCGCGCGCATGGCTGAACTGCAACTAACCACCGCTGATCTCGCAGGGATCATGGGAACCGGCGCCGGCAACCGCGTGACGATCAAAGACCTCGAAAGCTTTCTGCACAAGATCGAGAACCAGACAGCGCATGAAGCCTCAAAGATTCGTGTCGGCGTGGCGGATGCGATGCGTCGGAGCTGGACACGTCCTCTTTCAACGATCGGTTCATCAGTGAATCTCGATCCGGCGCTGCAAGATCGCCAATCGCGCGATCCGAAGCCAGGCCTCGGCCTTTACGCGCTGCGCGCGCTCGCGCTTGCGCTGGCGGAGAACCCAGGCGCGGCAGCAAAATTTATCGGAAACCGCGTGGTGCAATCAAACTCGATCGACATCGGAATCGCTGTGGAAGCCGAGGACGGAATCATGGTGCCTGTCATTCGGGGCGCAGAGAAAACTTCGCTTGCCGATCTCACGACAAAATACAAAGAATTGATCGAACTCGCACGACACCGGCGGATTTCGCCTGACATGCAGGCCGGCGGCATCGCCACGGTTTCCAACTTCGGGATTTTCGGAATGGAATGGGGCACGCCTATTCCCCTGCCCGATCAAACGTTGTTGCTCGGGCTCGGAGCCGGCAAAAAGATTCCTTCCTGGGACGAACCGAAAAACGCATTCGTTCCCAAAACCGAAGCGCAAATCATCTTAAGCTTCGATCATCGCAGCATCGACGGCGGCGGCGCCAGTCGTTTACTCAAACGCGTGATCGAACTGCTCGAAAATCCCAAAGAACTCTGAGCGCCGCGGGTTGTCATAAGCAATCAGGAGCAGGATTCCGTTCGAGTCGAAAAAGATAACGCCAAGCGGCGACAACGCCGAGCAGGACGATCAAGCCACAGAGGGCAGCCATACCCCCTCCCCACAGCAACCAAGCTGGTCTATACGCAACTGTAAGTCGTCCATGTGTGCCAGCTGGAACTTCCAGAATTGGAAATAATCCGCGATAAGATGTGATGGCGAGTTTCTGATCGCCGATGCGCGCTTTGTATCCGCGGAAATACGGACGCGAAAAAGTCAGAAGGGCAGACCGACCACCAGCCGGGACATCAATGTCCGCTTGCACGAAATTTCGGGAGTCATTAATCCGTGAGATCGTCGCCAACACGAATTCCTCGTTAGGCCGAGAATCTATTGAGATGACCGAGCGCACGCGCGAAAACGGCGCGCTGCGCCGATGAAACACGTTTCCTTCTTCGGTTGAAACGACCCGTTCCCATTCAGAACTCGGCTGCGGCGCCATGTCGACTTCTCGCGCAACGACGATGCCGTCCACCCCCACCAAAGCCAGCTGGCCATCGCTGCCGGCTTGCTTATTCAGTAGATGGCTTCCCACATCAGGATTAATTTCACCGTGAATGCTTGTTTCAAATTCGCGTGCTACGCCTGCGGCGCGGATCGGGCTGTAGCCATTGATAAATCGCAATCCGGCCCACATCGAGGTGCTTCCCGGCCTTAGCGTTTGGCCGACCGGTTCAGGTTTGTTTGCTATACAATAGGTAAGCTCCGCCCATGGATAAACGCTGAGATAAAGCCGCTGCGGATCGAG
This sequence comes from Candidatus Udaeobacter sp., assembly GCA_036525475.1. Lineage (GTDB taxonomy): Bacteria > Verrucomicrobiota > Verrucomicrobiia > Chthoniobacterales > UBA10450 > Udaeobacter. The sequence goes on along the minus strand of DATDAJ010000016.1, from coordinate 1,542 downwards.
CGGCGAAGGTTTAAGCAGTTCTTGAGAAAAATTGTAACGCGGCACTCCTGTGTTCGTCGGAAGGCAGAGATATGTAGCGAGGAATGCGCAAAACGTGATACCGGCGGGCGTCCACGATCGAGAATCGGAACTGCGTAGGAAAAATTCCAAACAAACCCAAACCGCAGCCAATCCAATAAGAATCCAAGTGAGCGGAAAAGCGTACACACCAGTTGTATGGAAGATCAACGCTGCGACGCTTGCCAAAACGACGAGCCCAAGCGCCGTCGTAGCAGAGGTCGGTGACTCCGGCTTCAAATGCAGGGCCTCTGCCGCGCAGATCGCTAATACGAGATGAAAAAATGGCAGCCAACGAAAACTCCAACGAAACAGGCCGGCGGTTGGAATCATACAGAGCAAGAGCACTAGCAAGAGCAATACGAGTTCCCATTTGATTTGCCTAACGAGTTGACGTGAATGCCAGAAGAGTCCGGCAATAAGCGCGGAAAGAGCGACTAACCCGCAAGCCAATTCCGCTGCCACATGCGGACGACCGCGTGTGGAAAAATCGGTCCAGTTCACCGTCCACGATGGGAGAATTAATCCTGGGAGCGCCGCAGGCGGAACGCGCCACTGCCAATGTGCTGCCGCTGACTGCAACTCGCGTGCTGAACCCTGAACCAGATCAAGCAGCGCCAGCCACGCGGGAGCGGAAAGACCGAAACCGAGGACGACACCAAACAGCATCGGCAACACTGCAAATGTGGGAGAGACCTTACTTTCCCGACCGTCGCGGCTCTTCCCGACTTGTCGGGACCACATTGTTTTAATTGCCAACCAAGCAAGGAGGAGCAACAGCATTAAAACCGTATAGGGAAATCCGCCCGTGACGAGCAGATAGACGAACGGCGCAGGCCAGAGGAACCGCCACTTTGCTCGGCGCACATCGAGCGCCCGTTCCGCGCCCCACCACGCCCATGGCAGCCAGGTGAATGCGCCGAGAGCACCGAACCAATCGGTCGCCCCCCAGCAAATGATCCAACCATTTAACGAGGCAATCAGCGCGACAAAAATGGACAAGGCGACTGAAAACTCTCGATCGCGTGCGAGCAAAAATGCACCAATCGCGAGGACAAAAAGGTGCGCGATTGAAAGTGCGGCGGCTTGTTGTGCAAAAGCCAGTGGAAATTTCCAGATCAAAACCACGGCCGCATTCACAAACAGCGAAAAGGTGCCGTACTGAAATTCGCCCGCGAAATTGCCGCAGACCCAGGAATACGGACTCAGGATCGGCCAATGACCTTCGGACCAACTGCGCGCGATGTCGGCGAACACTGGCAGCACCGACAACTCGTAATCGTCATTCCAAAAAACGAGCGGATTGTGCCAGAGCAGGATTAGGCAGAAGACAACGACGAGTAACCCGGCTGAAAGCGCGCCAAGAACTGTGGAACGCGTGCGCGCTGCGTTCATCGCTGTTTCTTTCAACGCCCAACGTCCAACACTCAACGCTCAACGCTCAACGCTCAATGAGAAGATTCGCAGCGTCACTTCGCGTTCCTT
>DATDAJ010000015.1:0-2471 GCA_036525475.1 Candidatus Udaeobacter sp. | reverse complement strand
TCTTCGCTTCGCTCAGAATGACAGCTTGTGGGATCGGAATGAGCAAAACCATTTTCGCGAACTACGCAGATACCGAAGTTGAGCCACAGTGAGATGAAACGTTTGTTCCGCATTTTCGAACTCTCGAAGAACGAACAGCGCGTCGTTCTTATCGCAGTCTTTGTGTTACTTGCAATTGCCTTCATCGGATACGAACACCGCGTTCACCGTTCTCCTGTTCAGCTAACATCAGTGGTGGAATCAAAACCGTCGGCGACTCCAATGGAAACTGAGGACGAGAGGTAGTTTAAGCTTCGCGCATGAATCACCCGTTAAATATTCCTGATATAATTGTTGGCGGCATGCTGATGCTCAGCAGCGCCTTCGCGTTGATTTTTACGTGGAAACGCCGTGAACTTGTACGGGGACTTAGTTACAAAAAATTCGTGCGGTGTTGTGCAGGGGGAATGATCGGAGGCGGAGTAATTGCAGCTTGGCAATTTATCTTTCGGCCGTGATTCAAAGGATCTATTACATTGTTTGCAGCGTCGCTGGTCTATGTATCGCCGGACTCTTGGGGTATTTTGGCGCGCACATCCCGCTTCGAGTCGTCCTTTTCGGTGTGGGGCTGAGCACCATTACGCTTTTCATCATCTTCTTGTGGATCGAGCGGTGGCTTAAAAAGCACTACTGAGCAGACGCGACTATCTAAAAGTCATCCAGTTGCAGTTGTACGGCTGAACTGGCGTTTTTGTTGCGCTGCGACTTTGCCAAATAGTCATTCAATAGTGCCATCCGCTTTTTCCCGTTTCATTCCTCGCTTAAGCCGGGGATTCGCCCATACCCGACAAAGACCGGGCTGATTTTGGCGTCGCCGCTTTTTGGTGGTGGCGGCATTTTGAAATCGAAAACGCTGACACCCCAACGTTGTTTGCCGTCGTATGTGCGACCGTCGCTCGATCCGACCATGACGCGCTTGTTCGTTCGTTTTTCGCGGCCGAGATAAATCATGGTGTGCGTGATCGGCGGGTCGCGATCGATGTTGTAGGTGCCGCGCCAGAAAAGCAGGTCACCGGGTTTAAGATCATCGAATTCGAATGAATCCTCCTTGCGACTCAGGACCGCATACAAATTTCCGGCTTTGCGGACCCAGACATATTGCCCGCTGGAATCGCGCGGCACGTCGGGGAAGCCGTTTTGCTTAAGAACGTAATAAATGAAACCGGAACAATCCATGCCGCCGTTCGATGGATCGGCAGAACCATAGGTGTAGCCCAGATTTTGTTTTGTTAGCGCGAGCCCGGCGTCCAGGATTTGGCGAACTTTGGGCGGGTCGTTCTCGTAATCTTCTATTGCATCCGGCGAAAGACTCACGTTAGGCCAGCCCTTTTTTCCTCGACCAGCTTCGGGTGATTCGGCCGGACTTGCGGACGGAGTCTCTGTTGCCGACGGCGATTCGCCCGGTGTTGGAGTAGGAGACGTTTTCTTGCGTTTCGATTTGCTCCTCGGCGTCGGGGATGGAGTCGGCGAAGCCTTCTTTCGTTTCGCAGAAGCAGTGGGTGATGGCGTAGGCGTCTTCGTCGAGCGTTTTCGATGTTTGCGAGCTGGATTCGGCGTTGGCGTCGGTGCCAGAATCTTTTTGATTTTTGAGCCTAACGATTCTTGGGCTGAAGGCGCAGCCTCAACAGCTCCGAAAAAGATCACAAGAATCAGAAGCCATTTCATAACTCGACACTGTAGTGTTCGCTGTCCTCAGCGAAGATTCGAATCCAGTAGTTCGGTCGGATGCGCTGAGGACAGCGCACGCTACAGTCGATTAGGAAGACGCGAGCTCTTGAAGGATTGCTTTATTCAGGCGAATACCGCCTTCGAAATTTTCAAGAGGAAAATTTTCGTTAGGCGAGTGTGCACGGCAATCGGGTAGCGCAAGCCCCATAAGCAATGTTTCGACGCCGAGAATTTCCCGGAACTCCGAGACAATCGGGATGCTCCCGCCTTCGCGGATGAGCGCGGCGTCGCGGTTGAAAGCTTTGCGCAACGCGCGTTGTGCCGCTTCGCCCATTGCCGAGTGCGGATCTGTGAGGTACCACGGACCGCTGTGGCCGGTGGTAACTTCCATCGTGACGCCTTTGGGCAGATTCTTTTCCAAATGCGTTTTCGCCAGTTCCAGAATTTCTTCGCCTTTCTGTTCCGGCACGAGACGGAACGTCAGTTTCGCAAACGCGTGGCTGGCGATCACCGTCTTTGTCCCCTGCCCCTGGTATCCGCCCCCGATTCCGTTGATCTCGGCAGTCGGCCGCGCCCAGATGCGTTCCACTGAATTGTATCCGGATTCCCCGAAAAGCTCAGGCACACCCGTCTCCTCGCGAATCAGTGTGTCACCATCGACCGGAAGTTTGCGCCACGCTTGGCGCTCCCAGTCTTCGAGTGGTTTAACGCGATCGTAAAATCCTGCAATCGCCACGCGAGCGTCGCGATCGTGAAGCGTGGCG
>DATDAJ010000014.1:0-7194 GCA_036525475.1 Candidatus Udaeobacter sp. | reverse complement strand
GGATCGACGCGAGAATCAGTACGGCTGCGCATCCAATGAAATTGTACCAGAGGTAACCGATATTCGTCGTCGCGAACAAGACGAAGACAAGCGTTTGCGCAATCAGCGCCGCAAAAAACACCGCCGATCCGGTGACTCGGCGAATAAAGAAAGCTGTCAGGAAGAGACCGAGAATGCTGCCGTAGAAGACCGAGCCCAGAATGTTGCCTGCTTCGATGAGATTCTCGACCAAACTCGCAAATGAAGCGACGCCTATGGCGATCAAACCCCACGCTGCCGTCAGCGCCTGGGCCGCGACTACATAATGATGGTCGCTCGCGTTCGGCCGAATCAACGGCCGATAAAAATCGATCGCGGTGGTGGACCCAAGAGCGTTTAGAGTTGCTGCCATTGCGGACATGGTGGCGCACAAGATCACTGCGATGAGTAATCCGACAACTCCGTGCGGCATCTGTTGAAGAATAAAAGTGATGAATACGTAATCCGATTCCTTGCTCTTCGGATCCACGCCCGCTTGCACCAGAACTGCCTTGGTTTGATCGCGTAACGCGTGTGCCTCCGCATCGAGTTTGCGTACCTTGTTCATCGCCGCATCGCGCTCGCTTGACGATGTAGTGGGAAGAGCGCGAATTGCTGCGCGTTTTTGCGCGAAGACGTCATCGAATTGCGTCTGCAACTGCGTTAGCTGTGGCGCATACCCGTTCTCCATCGCACGTTCGTAAGCGGGTTGATTGAAGTAAACCGGTGGCTTTTCGAATTGGTAAAACATGAAAACAATCGCGCCGAGCAACAGAATGAAAAACTGCATTGGCACCTTCACCACGGCGTTGAAGAGCAACCCGAGACGACTCTCCTTAAGCGAGCCCCCCGCGAGATATCGTTGCACCTGCGATTGGTCCGCTCCGAAATACGACAGTGCGAGGAAAAAGCCGCCGATTAAGCCCGACCAGAACGTATATCGCTTGTGCGGGTCGACCGAGAAATTGACGGCCTCCAGTTTGCCCATGCCGCCCGCGATCGACAGCGTGTTTTCAAAGGAGAGATCGGGGGAGAGCCGGTAAACCGCGACCGCAAATGCAATCGCCATGCCGACCAGGATCACGATCATCTGATAGCGTTGCGTGATGCTTACAATTTTGGTCCCGCCGATGACTGTGTAGACAATGACCAGACCACCCGCGAGCCAGATGGTCAGGTTCAAGCGCCAGCCGAGCAGCGCGGAAAGAATAATAGCCGGCGCGTAGACCGTAATTCCCGCAGCGATGCCTCGTTGGATGAGAAACAAAAATGCGCCGAGTAACTGCGTCTTCCGATCGAATCGTTCGCCGAGATACTGGTAGGCTGTGTAAACTTTCAGCCGCTGAAAGATCGGAAGGAACACTGCGCACACGACGATGAGCGCGAGCGGTTGCCCAAAATAGTTCTGGATAAAGCCTATTCCGCCTTCATACGCCAGGCCGGGCATGGAAAGGAACGTGATCGGCCCAGCCTGTGTTGCGAGCACAGACAGACCGATCGTGGCCCATCGAATACTCGCATCGCCCTTGAGATATTGGCCTAACGAGGCGCTGCCGCGCGTTCGCCAGACGCCGTAGAGCGGAATCGCCAGAATCGTGGCGATGAGAACAAGATAATCCAGCCGGTTCACGAGAACCGGAGAGTAAACAGGTAGAGGAGCATTACCTCCACCGCAAAAAGGGAAAGCGCCATGCCGTACGCTTTGCGCCAGGAACGTGCATCCGCGTTATCATCCCGTGCGCTCATTTTCCCAATGACAACATGTTCGCGAATAAGCGATAGGCTCCCGGAACACCGGCCGGCAACTGCCGAAACCAGGAATAACTGGTGTAGATAAAGAAACCTTTGCCTGACTTCGCAACCAGCAAACCGCCATCGAGTGGTTTTTCCTTTGGATCATTGCATGACAGGATCGGCGTCCACGCGGGATCCCACTTGTTAGGGAAATAAAGTCCGCGCTCCTGAACCCATCCGTCGAAATCCTTCGCCGTGATTTTGTTTGGGATGTTCATGAGCGGATTATCCGGCGCTAGAACACGCACCTGTGCATTTTCGTCAGTGACGCGGTCGCGCGAAATCTCCAATGGATATGGCCCCAGTTGGTTGGTCTTAAGGTCCGCGGTTGTGTTGTACTGTGCGATAGCAACTCCGCCTTCTTTTACGTAGGCAAACACTTCAGGCAACCAATTGGAAATTCGATCTTGCGTGTTGTAGGCGCGAATCCCCAGAACGACGGCAGAGAACTGCGCCAGGTTCTTCGCCGTAATGTCCGGTTCGCTCAAAATGTTAACTGAATACCCGATTTGTCTCAGGCTTTCCGGAATATCATCGCCGGCGCCGGGAATGTAACCGATGCGGTCGCCTTTCTTGCGGATATCCGCGCGAACTAGTTTGGCTTGCGCCGGTGGCATTAGCGTCTCTACGCCGATATGCGGATAGGAAATGCGGACGCGCTCCAGCGAATAATCGCGGCCTTCAATCGAAACGATTGCTCGCAACATGCCTTCGCCATTTTGATTCGGTGGTTTGACGCTAAAGGTAGCCATCATCTCGGCGCCGGCTGCCTTCAGGTCTACCGGGATGGACGCCGGAGAGATTTCCCATCCCTGCGGTGCAGCCAGTTTGAGTTCCCCTTTCACAGGGCTGGTAGCCGCGGTGACGTGTATTGAAACAGTCTTCGATTCATTCGTCGGGAACACCACCACGTAGTTCGCCACGTTCGCGAAAACTGGCGGCGCAATGACCAATGGCCGGGGCACTTCAGTCGGGAGCGTATCAGCTGTACGGTACTTTGTGTCCACGGTGTAGCGCAGTTCCTGTCCGCTGACTTGCAAAACTACCTCGACCGGAAGAGCAGGGGGATTCTCGGGCAGACCGATAAGCTTTTGATCGTCGACGGCAAAGGTGCCGAGCGCCCCGGGTTTTCGAAGCCAGTACGGCTGGGAATACGGAGCGTCGTTGGGAATTTTATACGAGAGATCCTTCGTGACGAGTTCATTCGACGGAAGCGCCGCATCGATTTTGTTTGAATCGCCGGTCTCCGGGAACCGTGCTTCCTGTAGTGTAACCGGAACGTTCGAGCGATTGATTGCGTCGAGTTTTATTGTTGCGGTTTGCCCAGGGGTAAACGTTTCCGTTGTTGTCGACGCTTCCACATGCAAGCCGAGACATGCAGCGATGATTTTGTCCAGCTGTGCTTTTTTCTCCGCTATCCAGGACTCATCTTGAAGTCCGCTCATCGTCTGTCGTAACTTCAACAACTCAGCCACCGACGCAGCCGGATCGGCGGGATTGAACTTTGAAATGATCTGAGAGATTTGTGCGGCAACGGATTCGGAATTCGCAACGCGTGACCAGGTCGTGTCGACTCCTTCGAAAAGCGAGCTCGTCATCGGCGAACCTTCCAACGGTTTGAAATATTCTTTTCGCGCCCCGCGTCGCGGCAGCCCGCCAACGCCCTGGCTCTTGTGCATACTGATACTGGCCGCTGCGATTTCCGTGTACGCTTTGCCAAGCAGCGGATTGTAACCGCCGGCTTCCAGGACCATTAACCCTGTCGGATCGAATGGAAGGTTACGGTTCGTAAAGAAAAACGGAGACGTGTTCCAAACCAAACGCGTCGCTTGCCACGGCTTCACGAAAACCAGTTGCTCTGGAAAACGATTTGGGTCGGCTGCTGCTGAGAATGCTTCCTGCGCGAGAATCGCCGACGCTGTATGATGGCCATGCGTCTTTTCATCCGCGGGACTGAAGCGCGTTACGATCACGTCCGGTCGGAAATTCCGGATGATCCACACGACGTCAGCGAGAATTTTGTTGTGATCCCAGATTCGCATCGTTTCGTCAGCCGTCTTCGAAAACCCGAAATCGATCGCTCGTGTGAAAAATTGGCGGGCGTGGTCGATGCGTCGCGCATCGAGCAATTCCTCTGTTCGAATAACGCCGAGCCGCTCGCCTAATTCCGGGCCGATCAAATTCTGGCCGCCGTCCCCGCGCGTCACCGAAAGATAAGCGGCGTCGTAAAGCGAACCGTTCGCCCAGAAAGCCATCAGATTTGTGTTTTCGTCATCCGGATGTGCCGCGATGTAAAGAACGCGGCCAAGCATTTTGAGCTTTTGCAGTGCGAGCTGAATCTCGCTTCCGTTCATCTGGTCGGAAGACAACAACGGCGGCGCATCGGCGGAATTCGCCGTGCTAGCGACGGCGACGATCGCGACGATAAAGGCTGCTCGCCAACAGCGCTTTTTGTAGCGGTGGTCTCTGACCTCCGATCGCGCGATGCGGTGGTGCGTCAGGTGCAACGGCGCACTTTCCGGTGAGCGTCCCATCGAGGCTATTCGTCCGCAGTCCGAGATAGCCGCGCGTTATTTGTTGATGTCCTGCTTCGCCTCGAGTCGGTCGATCAGGTCCTGGATGCTCTGCTTCTGCGCATCACTAGGAGCGGCAGCCTGCGCCTGTTTGGCATCACTGAGCGCGCCCGCGAAATCGCCGGATGCAGATTTGAGGCGGGCCTGGGCCAGATATCCGAAGACTCCGTTCGGGAAACGTTTTGCCACCTCTTTAAAGATTTCCATGGCTTCGGCGCCGTGCTTCTGATTTTGCGAGCGCCGGCCGTACGAATACAGCTGCGGTGCATCCGCTTTCGCAAGCGCCTGAGACCAGACAGTTTTTGCCTCATCAGGTCGATTCAGAGCTTTCAGGATATCAGCCTTGGTGCTGAGGTTATCGAATCTTTCCTCGTTTTGGATTGAGCCGTCTGCCCAGCGCAGTGCTTCCTCGAGATTAATTTTTTTGCTTAAGCAAAACTGAGCCGCTGCGTCCATGGCGTCCCACGTAAACTGGGCGCGACCTTTTAGCTGCGCCCGAATGTCCGCGAGCGTCTGCTCCGAGTCCTTGATCGAGATGTTGAACGGGACGCCCAACTTCTCCCACTTTAGCGTTACTGCCGTCGAATCCGGTTTCAAATTTTCAAATTCGAACTCGAGTGCCTCTTCGTTTTCAGCGAGAGGCCGTGGTTTCACGTCCACGCGCAAAGCATCTTCCTTCTGGTCGTAACCGTAGCTGCCCCAGGCTGTGTTCGTTTTCGAAAAGATAACCGTCCACGAATCCTGGTTCGGGATCATGTGCAGACCATAAGTTCCTTTGTCCAACGGCTTGCCCTCCACGGAAACTGGATCGCTGAATTCGATCGTGGTGTTTTCATTAGCGCCTGCGCGCCAAACCTGGCCGTACGGAACAAGGCCGCCCCAAATTTTTCGACCGTTCACCAATGGGCGATGGTATTTCACCGTAATGTCCGTCAGACCGATGCGCTGTTTGACCTCCGCCGCCTGGCTGACATCAGGCAGGTTTATATCTTGCGCGGAAGCTATTGGGCCGAGACCGACAACGGCGAGACAAAGAACAAGCGGCTTAAGCGTGATTGTTTTCATATTGTGGCGGTTACCCTTCCCAAATTTTTGATACTCCGCTACCAGATAATTCATTGATTTCAGAACTATCGATGATCCTCCCGATTCGGCGCTCAATGCCAAAAGCCGGTCGCAACGAACACTTTTCCTGTGGCAGCGGGAAAAACATAACAACTGCTGGCCCGCGTCGCCTGAATTGTAGGGGCGCTTGTGCCAAGCGTCCGTTGAAAGGATTCGGCGTTTGACACAAACGCCGCTACAACTTCGGACTGAAATTAAGTGACTTGGTAGGTCGTAATCTCCAATTGGTGGCCGTCCGGATCGCGGAAATAAATCGAGTGCGCGATCTCGTGATCCTGGAACTCGAATTTGATTCCGCGCTTTTTCAGTTCCCGTTGCGCACTACGAAAATTCTGCCGGTCCGCGCGAAAGGCGAGATGAAGCATTCGAATTTCGCGGTGCGTGGACGTTTTCGGCTCCTGGTTCGCTGGGAACAAGGCGATTCCGGTATTTCCTTTGCCGATAAAAGTTGGCACCCCATTCCACATGCCTTCATGAAGCCGCTCGAACCCGAGGACGTCGATGTACCATTTGGCCGAGCGTTCAATGTCGTGCACGCCCATGGCTATGTGATCAATGCCTTGGAGTTCCATGAATGTTAGACAGAATGTACAGAATCGCTGAGACGATAAGGGTGGAACGCGTTGTCCTCAACGCGTTGGCAAGCGCCGGGGGTGGAGTTCCGTTGTTAATAGCGATGGCCGCTGCCCAAGACGAGAACTGCGCCTTCGGCGATTTTTCGCATCGCCTTCGGAGAAGTCGATCCACCCGTGATGACGACGCGCACAAGCATCTAACGAGAATTCAGTCTTGAGAAATCTGCAATTAATTGCAGATAAATCTGTCTAATTTGCCTGTCTCCAAGCGGCGGCATGGGCACGGACTGGTGAACCGAAGCCTTTGAGGGTCACTTCGCCGATGTCTTCGAACGAAAGGTCTTTGCCGATGCACAGCTCCGCGATCGCGGTCGAAACCAGGATCTGTTCCGGCTGCGCGTGAGCGCATAGCCGCGCCGCAAGTTGCACTGTCGATCCAAAGAGATCGTTATTTTTTTCGACCGGTTCGCCTGCTGCCGCGCCGACTCGCACCTTGAGTGGGTGTTCAGAATTTACTTGCGCGTGCTTGTCCAATTCCCGCTGAATCTGGATCGCGCATCGCACCGCACTCGCTGCGGAAACGAACGATGCCATGATTCCGTCCCCGGTATGCTTTACCTCGCGTCCCCCTAGCGCGGACAAGGCATTTCGCACGATCGTGTCGTGCACGCCAACGATTGCAAGTGCGGCTTTGTCACCCAGCGATTGCGTCAATGTTGTTGAATTCACAACGTCGGTGAACAGCACGGTGCGGATTCCCGGATCTCGTTCATTGGGTCCACCACCAGGGAGAAGGACTGCTCCAGCCGGATTTGTTTCTGTACCGCCGAGGAACACTTCTGCGACGTCGGGTTCCACCTCGATAATTTTCTCGGCCATCATCCCGTGAGCTTCGCGATGAACACACTCTGCCGCCTCTGCGTTTGGCGCATGTGCGAGGCAAAAAACTTTGTTGCCAGTCTCATTGACCCAGTACTTGTGATATTCGACGCCGTATTTCCGCTGGATTTCCATATCCTTGGCGTGAGCTTTCGCGACGTCTTCCGGAGTTGTTCCCTCCGGAAGATTGTGAATGTCCATGTATAACGGCATAGGCGCTGATTTTATCG
>DATDAJ010000013.1:0-4159 GCA_036525475.1 Candidatus Udaeobacter sp. | reverse complement strand
GGTTGAATGTGGACCGGCAGCGTTGGACGATGGGAAGTCCGTGCGATAATGGATCCTTTGCGGACGAAATCGCCCTCGCACAGATCCGCCACTAGCGATTCAAGCATCTCCGGTTCTGGAATGCGCAACGCTGAGCGTAGCTCACCCAGATCGATGCCGGCGCGATCGGGGGACTCGTTGTGCGCCGCTTCGATTAACCCAATCGCCTGCGCGCGGATTTTCCGCCAGAATTCACGATCAGCCGCAATGTTCTGGCACACGACAATCTCGCCGTTTTTCTCCAAATTTATCAGGGCTTCAGAAATTTCATCGGCACTAAATCGTGACTTGCTCAAAAGATTTTCTCGACGCGCAAATCCCTGCCGCGCGAGGGTCGCGCGTACCAAAGAATCGACGTTGTCTAGTGCGACACTGGCCGCCAATGATTCTTTGTCGCCGTCTGGATCGAGTACTATTCCGCCGGCGATAGTGTGTCGCTCCGAGGAATCGCGAACGACAAAACGATCGCCGATGAACGCAAAGATAGGTGAGGCAAGCGTTAATCGAGCAATTTTTTCTTTGCCTGCCTCGAGAGATCCGTTTTCACGGAACCTAATCCGGCCGACAACGCGCGACGCACCGTGGTGCACATATATAGAGGATCCGTTTTTCAGAGGATGGGCAACGATCTTGCCGCCGTTGAGGCGCGACGGCTTTTGCACACGAACAATCAGAGTCGAAGTTGGCGTGCCGTGATCCGGAAGCGTCACCACGTCACCGCGCTTGATCTGATCGACGCGGAGATCGGGTAGATTTATGGCCGTGCGCATTCCCGGTTGCGCGACTTCCAGTTCATGGCCGTGGCTCTGAATTGAACGAATACGCGTTTCGAGATTCGTCGGGTAAACAACGATTTGCTGGCGGCGACGCAACGACCCGCCGGTTAGCGTTCCCGTCACAACTGTGCCGATCCCGCGGAGCGTGAACACTCGATCGATAAACAAGCGTGGCTTGCTGATGTCGCGTTGGGACTCTGTTCTTGCGAGTTGAACAGTCAGCGTGTTTACCAACTTCTCAATGCCCGTTCCGGTGCGAACGGAAGTGGGAACAATCGGCGAATCTGCAAAAGGTGTGTCAGTGAGTTGGCCACGAATTTGATTAGCGACGACGTCGATTCGACCCAGGTCACTCTTGGTGAGCGCAATCACGGCGCGTTGCACACCGAGGTAATTTAAGATTTGTAAATGCTCTTCGCTTTGCGGCATCCAGCCGTCATCTGCGGCAACGACAAACAGTGCCAGATCGATTGAGCCAATTCCGGCGATCATGTTGCGCACGAAATCCTCATGGCCGGGGACATCAACGATGCCTGCGTGAATTTTGTCGCCGTTTGGCGCGGTTACATTCAATGCAGCGAAACCCAGATCGATTGTGATCTGCCTTTTCTTTTCCTCGGGCAGGCGATCGGGATCGGTGCCGGTTAACGCTTTGACCAGCGCGCTCTTGCCATGATCAACGTGGCCTGCTGTAGCGATGATGAAATGACGCGTTGTCACTTCGTGCACGCCGCGCGAGCCGCATTGATCACGCTTTCGTCCTGCCTGGGAAAAATCGTGCGCAGATCGAGTTTAAGTCGGTTGTCTGCGATATAGCCAATTACAGGGGGATTCGACGCACGAAGACTCGCTGCGAACTCCGCTACTGAGCGATCTCCGGGAATGAAGTCGATCGTCACTGATGGCACATTAGACGTTGGCAATGTACCGCCGCCTGTTTTCGCTTTGCCGCAACGGATTGCGATCTTCATTGGCAAATCCGCCAAATTCGAAGCGATTGCTGCGGCACGGGCGCGCAATGCGTCCTCTGAAGTTTGTAAAAGCGCCAGCGCCGGAATTTCGCCGATTTTATGATTCAGGTGAAGATCCACAGTCGTTTGCAACGCGACAAGACAGAGTTTGTCGCAGCGCAAAGCCCGAAAGAGCGGTTCGCGTTTCAGTGCGGTAATGAATCGTTTTTTTCCAGCGACGATTCCCGCCTGCGGACCGCCCAAGAGTTTATCGCCGCTGAAGCAAACAAGATCAGCGCCGGCTTTTAGCGCGTCGCCAGGAGTGGGCTCATGCTCCGCTATGCCCAATGATTCAGTCGCGACCATCGCGCCGCTGCCGAGATCTTCGACAAACGGAATCCGCTTCTTCTTCGCTACCGCGCTGATCTCATCCGAGGAAGGCGATTCTACAAAACCGCGCATGAAAAAATTGCTGCGGTGCACTTTCAGAATCATCGCGGTCTCCGGTCCAACGGCGTGCTCATAATCTTCGAGTGTGGTCTTATTGGTCGCGCCGACCTCGCGCAATTTCACGCCGCTCGCTTCGACAATTTCGCTGATGCGAAATCCGCCGCCGATTTGCACCAGTTCGCCCCGTGAAATGACAACCTCCGGCGCGTCTGGCGGTCGCGCCTTACCAGCCTTTCGTGCGAAGTGCTGAACGATGAGAAGCAATGCCGCTGCGCAATTGTTCACTACCGTCGCCGCCTCGGCTTCACAAAGCAAGGCGAGCGCAGTCTCGACATAAGCGCCGCGCCTTCCGCGTTCGCCTTTCGCAAGATCGTATTCGAGATTCGAATACGCTGCCCCGATTTCATTCACTGCGTCTACGGCTTCGCGCGGAAGCGGGGCGCGCCCGAAATTTGTGTGAATGACAATCCCCGTTCCGTTGATGACCGATTGAATTCTGCTGGCTCGAAATTCATCGAGCGAGCGACGAAGGTCAGCGACAATTAACTCGAATTCTGGGGCCACACTGTTCGCACGAATCTCTGACAGTTTGCGGCGGACAAGCTCGACAACGAAAGGCCGCGGCAAATCAGACTGGCCAAGAGCATCCAGGATCTTCGATACCGCTGGAATTTGGCGTCGCTTGTCGCACCTCATTCGGTCATGCATATCAATGGGCGGCGACGTCGTCGCGGTACGATTCGGCCAATCAGCGCGGCGGAATGTGTGCCGGCTTTTCGGAGGACTTTGAGCACCTCTCCCAGATTGGTTTCGGCGACGCACAGCAGTAATCCGCCACTGGTCTGTGCGTCGGTTAACAGAATTTGGCACGTCTCATCCGTTCGCGCCCAATCGACGAGAACCGTGGCTCCATTAAGATTATCGCGGGTTCCTTGTGGAACGCAGCCCAGATTCACGAGCTCGTGAATTTCGTAGCTGATGATCGGCACAGCAGCCGGATCGATATCCGCGGAGACGTCACTCGCCCGGCACAACGAGATCAGATGCCCTATCAGCCCATAGCCAGTGATATCGGTGGCGGCGCGCACGAGCCCCAACTCTGCCAAATCGGCGCCGACCGTGTTTATCTGGGACATAAGGGCAATCACGTTTTTTTGCAGCGCGCGCGAAGCCATTCCGCGTTTGATCGCGGTCGTGGCGATACCGGTGCCCAATGGCTTGGTCAGAACGAGCGTGTCGCCGGGACGCGCATTTGCATTTGTAGTGACGCGTCGGACGTCAACAAGCCCTGTAACCGCAAGTCCGTAGATCGGTTCTGGATTCCGGATGGAATGGCCCCCAATGATTACGCATCCGACCTCGGCTGCCTTGGCAAGGCCACCACGCAAAATTGACGAAACCACTCTTGGACTAACGAGATCCTCAGGAAAACCGATGATGTTTAGTGCGGTCAGCGGACGTCCACCCATGGCGTAAATGTCGGAGAGCGAGTTGGCGGCTGCGATCTGGCCGTACGAAAACGGGTCGTCCACAATCGGTGTGAAGAAATCAACCGTCTGCACGAGTGCGCGATCGCGGTCCAACCGGTACACACCCGCGTCGTCGAACGTCTTCGAACTAACGAGCACGTTCCGGCTTAACGAAATGGGAAGCTGCGGCAAAACTTGTCGCAGGGCCTGTTGGCTCAATTTTGACGCTCACCCGGCGCAGGATGAAAGCGATGTTAGCTTTCGGATTTGCTCACGCGACATATCATTCACCTCCTTTCCCGTTGCAGCTGCTGTAGCCGTCGCCCTGCGGGCGACGCGCGCGTTTCGCACAGCGAAACGGCTACAGGGACTGATTCAAATACGCGGAGAGGATAGGAATCGAACCTACCTCGCCACTTGCGTGGCGACGACGGTTTTGAAGACCGCGAGGGCCACCAGGCACCCTTCACTCTCC
>DATDAJ010000012.1:0-2496 GCA_036525475.1 Candidatus Udaeobacter sp. | reverse complement strand
TAGTCGTGTCGCCGCCTGAGCAAATCGAGGAGCTGATCAAGCAGCATTACGGCACCGACACCACGAGCATGCAGGAAGTGCTCAAGCAGCTCGGCGAAGCCGGCGAAGCGCTGCAATTACGCGAGACTGATGGCGAGGCAGCGGTTGAAGCAGAGGCGAACGCCACGCCAATCATCCGTTTTGTGGATTTGATTCTTTACCAGGCCATCCAGGACCGGGCGAGCGACATTCACTTCGAGCCGTTCGAAAACGAGTTCAAAATCCGCTATCGCGTCGATGGCGCGCTTTACGAAATGTCGCCACCGCCGCGCCACCTCGCGTTGCCGGTGATTTCGCGCGTGAAAGTCATGGCGAACATGAATATTGCCGAAAGACGGCTGCCGCAAGACGGTCGGATTCAAAAGCAGATCGCGGGGCGCAGCGTTGATCTGCGAGTTTCAACCTTACCGACCCAATTCGGCGAAAGCCTCGTGCTGCGCGTGCTGGATCGCAGCATCGTCAATCTGGATCTCGAAGCGCTCGGCATTCCGGATTACATCTACAACTTTCTGCTCGAAATGATCGAGCGCCCGAACGGCATTTTCATCGCCACCGGGCCGACCGGCTCAGGAAAAACCACCACGCTTTACTCCTGTTTGCGCAAGATCAACACAATCGATTCGAAGCTGATCACCGCGGAGGAGCCAGTCGAATACGACTTGGAAGGCATTGTTCAGGTGCCGGTGAACGAAGCGATCGGCTTAACCTTTGCGCGCGTGTTGCGGTCCTTCCTACGCCAGGATCCGGACCGCATTATGGTTGGCGAGACGCGCGATCTCGAGACGGCGCAAATTGCCATCCAAGCATCGCTTACCGGACATCTCGTTTTCACCACGCTGCACACGAACGATGCGCCGGGTGCGATCACGCGCTTAATCGATATGGGGGTGGAGCCCTTCCTTATTTCGTCAACGTTGGAAGCCGTCCTGGGTCAGCGGCTCTTGCGCAGCATCTGTGGTCAATGCCGCGCGCCATATCGGCCAAATGACTCTTTGCTGGACGAGCTCGGTATCTCGCATCGCGACCTTGGCGAGAAACAATTCTTCTACGGCAAAGGTTGCGATGCGTGTAATAGCACCGGCTACAAAGGACGGAAAGGAATTTACGAGCTTCTGAGAATCACAGATCCAATTCGTGAACTGATCAACGAGCGCGCCCCGACTGTAACGATCAAACAAAAGGCGATCGAGCTTGGAATGATTACGCTGCGCCAGGACGGTTTGCGCAGCATCTTCGCAGGCGACACGACCATCGAAGAAGTGCTGAAATACACGTAAATCACGATGAGGTAGTGATGCTCGACATTAACTCTCGATCTAATTAGAATAGCCCCTCATGGCACGCTTTAACTACGTAGCTCTCGACGCCCGGGGACAAGAGGCATCCGGATTACTCGAAGCCGCTTCAAGCAGCGCGGCAATCAGTCAACTGCGTCAGGCCGGTTATTTCCCGACCAGCGTCATCGAGGAAGCCATAATCAGTTCCGACGGCAAGCAAGCTCGTGGACGGGCACTAACGGCGGCGCGCGTGACGAAACCGGCCGCGAAAAAAGGCATCGTTCTTTTCCAGCGCAGAAAAGTTAAGTCAAAAATCCTGATGATCTTTACTCGCCAACTGGCGACGCTGATCGATTCCGGCTTGCCGCTGCTGAGAAGCTTAAACGTTCTGGCAAAGCAGGAACGCGACAAAGTAATGAAAAATACAACCGACAAGCTCGCTGACTCTGTGCAGAGCGGCAGCACGTTTTCCGACGCGTTGGCGCTGCACCCGAAGATCTTTAACGATCTGTACGTCAACATGGTCAAAGCGGGCGAGGTCGGCGGCGTGCTCGAATTGGTGCTTACGCGGCTTTCCGAATTTCAGGAGAAAGCCGCCAAGATTAGAAACAAGATCCTCTCGGCGATGGTGTATCCGATCATCGTGATGACAATGGCGATCGGAATCCTGTGTTTCTTGCTCGTGTTCATTGTCCCGCGGTTCGAGGAAATTTTTCACGACTTGCTCGGCGACAAACCGCTGCCGCCTGTGACGCGCTTCGTTCTCGCCGTTAGCGGCTTCATGCAGCACCAGGGCCTGGTTTTGCTCGGAGCCGTTGTGGCGATTGTGGTCATTTACAACTTTGTCGGCCGCACGCGTAGAGGTCGACTCGCGATTGATAATTTCAAACTGCGCATGCCGCTCTTCGGTAACTTGAATCGCAAAACGGCGATCTCCCGTTTCGCGCGCACACTGGGAACACTGGTCACCAGCGGTGTGCCGATTTTGCAGGCCTTAAATATCACGCGTGAGACTGCGGGCAATGCCGCCATCGCTCGCGCGATCGCGCGGGTGCAAGACAGCGTGAAAGAAGGCGAATCGATCGTGCAACCGCTCGAAGCCAGCAAACAGTTTCCGCCAATGGTCGTCAGCATGGTCGATGTGGGCGAAGAGACCGGCAAACTTCCCGAAATGCTTCTA
>DATDAJ010000011.1:0-6293 GCA_036525475.1 Candidatus Udaeobacter sp. | reverse complement strand
GACTGCTCTAAAGCCGACCAGAACGCAGACCGAAGCTCGGCATTGCCCGGGGAGTGATCTGTTGCTTCCGGGAAGAGCGAAACTTTGGCATACCGCGCAGCCGTTCTCGCTGATCCCCATGCGTCATAAGCTTTCGCTGACCATTCAATGCCCGTCACTGATAATCTATCAGCCGCAGCATTCAGCCGCGCGTGGTGATAAGGGCCGATGTGATGAAAAACAACCGCGACAGCAGGCTTGCGCTCCATGTGGCGCACGAGAGACTAACTTCCAATCTTCCGCAGAACCACTCGAATATTTCCGAATGTGGACTTCCCGCCCGGGCTAGTACGAAATGCGAAAGTCCGGTGGAAGAGCCGAGCTTGCACCTGCAACGCCGCCCGATCCATATGTCGCTTCGTTCGTTCCGACTTTAGCTGCCGGAATTGACAGTGGCTGTTGGCCTTTGGATTTGAGTGAGTCGTTTAATGCGGGCAGGTCCTGCGCGAGGAGTTGATCGAATTGTTTTGTCACCTCATCGAGTTCGCGTCGAAGCGTGTCGATGTAAGTGATCTGATAGGCGGACGGTTTGCCTTCGTAACTGAGAATTGCTCCGTAAAGCTGGTCGGTGTGCTCACGCAAACGTTCCTCGCCCGTGATTGCGCCGCCTTCGGTCGTGGCGACGATCTTCTTTCGCACTGCGTCCACTTTCCCGTCGAAATCTGAGATCTGCTTGCGAAGCTGATCTCCCTCGGGCAGCGCTGCTCCACTGTCGGCGAGCGCTTTTCGCAAAGCGATGATGCGATCCATGAGCGTGCTTTCATCCCCAAACAAAGCGTGAACTCGCATCGCCGCATCGAACTGCGCTTTGCGATCTGCTGCGCTGAATTTCGCCCGGCGATCAAGCCCGACCGTCAGTTTCGTGTCGTAAACCTTGCCGGCCTTCGTTAGGCGCACCGTATAATCACCTGGCACGAGCCGTGGGCCGCGTATTCCCGCACCGGCAATTTGTGCAGCAGGCGGCACACGCGGCGGTTTCGCCCGCATCGTCCACATCACCCGATTCAATCCCGGCCGTTTGCTCGCCGGCAATTGGTCAACAACACGTCCGGATGAATCCAAAATTTCGAGTTTCATTTTTCCAAACAAATGTCGCTCACGCTGATAATAGTTAATCACCGCGGCATCAGGCGGATTCTCGCCAACGAAAACTGCGTCCCCATTGGCCCATCCACCCTGGCCCTCGATGCGCTGTTGGACCGGCCGCGCCGAAACGAAGGCGACATCCTGCTTCAACAAATCCGGCGTTAATGCGCGCAGCGGCGTGATGTCGTCTACTATCCAGATCCCGCGGCCGTGCGTGGCGAGAACCAAATCGTTGTCCCGCGGGTGAATCGCCAGGTCGCGAACCGCAACGGCAGGAAAATGGTTGCCCTTAAATTGCGCCCAGCTTGTTCCGCCATCAATCGAAACCCAGAGCCCAAACTCCGTGCCGACGAAAAGAAGATCGGGCTTGACCAAATCTTCTTTGATCACGTGCGCGTACCCGCGAACACTCTTCGAGTCCTGAGCAGTGATGAGCGGTGTCCAGGTCTTACCGAAATCGGTAGTCTTGAAAACGTACGGCGCCATGTCGCCAAAAGTATGCCGATCAAAAGCGGCGTAAGCCGTGCCGGGATTGAAGTTGCCCGCCTGCACCCAGCTCACCCATGAGTTCTTCGGCAACCCGGGAACGTTGCCGACGACGTTAGTCCACGTCTTACCGCCGTCGCGCGTGAGCTGAATGTTGCCATCATCAGTGCCGACCCAGATCAGTCCCTTCTGCTTGGGCGATTCGCTAATGGAATAAATTGTCGTGTGCATTTCCGCCGACGAATTATCCACCGTCACACCACCCGATTGCTCTTGCTTTTGCTTTTCCGGATCGTTGGTAGTCAGGTCCGGTGAAATGCGGTCCCACGTCTGCCCGTGATCGCGTGAACGGAATAAAAATTGCGCGCCGATATAGATTGTTCCCTTCTCGTTAGGCGAAAGCGCGATCGGCGTATTCCAGTTCCACCGCAATTTCTCGTTGTAATTGGGTCGCGGCTTGATGTTACGGGCTTGATGTGTGTAGCGATTGACACGGCCAATCTCGCCGCCCTGGTATTCGGCATAAATGTAATCAGGATCAGCCGGGTCCTGGAACATCCAGAATCCATCGCCGCCATACATATTTTCCCAACGATGATTGGTGATACCACCCGGATACTGCGAATCACCTACCCACGAGCTGTTGTCCTGCAATCCGCCATACACCTGGTACGGATCCTTCTCGTCCACGCTCACATGATAGAACTGCGACACAGGCAGGTTTTCTCCTTTCCACCATTTGCTGCCGCCGTTGTACGAGTACCACATCCCGCCATCGTCTGCCGCGAATACGACTTGTGAGTTCGTCGGATCGATCCACACATCGTGCGCGTCGCCGTGCGCGCCTTGAAAGCCACCCACTACCGCAAAGCTCTTTCCCGCGTCCTCGCTAACAATCAGCGAACCATCGGGTTTAAACAGGCGGTCTGGGTTCTTGGGATCAACAATCAGATGCGCAAAGTAGAACGGACGCCAGACCATCCACTGACTTTTGTCGCGTTTCTCCCATGTCGCACCGCCGTCATCCGACACGAACAATGCGCTCTCCGGTGATTCGACAAACGCGTAAATGCGTTGCGATTTCGATGGCGCAATCGCCACCGCCAAACGTCCATACGGTTTCTTGGGGAAACCTTTGTTAGCCTGCTCAGTAATCTCCGTCCAGGTGTTGCCACCATCGGTCGAACGAAACAATCCACTGGCTGAAGGCGCCGTCGGAACTGCGCCGCCCGAGCGGTATTCCCAACCTTTGCGCCGGAAATCCCACATCGCGGCAAACATGATATCGGGATTGTTCGGATCGATGTCGACGTCGGTGCAGCCGGTCGAAAGATTCGCGCCCTTGAGAACTTGCTGCCACGTCTTGCCGCCGTCAGTCGTTTTGTACAAACCACGATCTGGCGAATCGCTCCATAACGCGCCAGGAACCGCGGCAAATACTGTGTCGCTGTTTCTTGGATCAACCGTAATCCTTCCGATGCGTTCCGATTTCTCCAGGCCAGAGCGCGACCATGTTTCGCCGCCGTCGGTGGACTTGTAGATTCCGTCGCCAATGGAAACGGTGTTGCGCGTCCACGATTCACCAGTGCCGACCCAAACGTTTTTCGAATTCTTCGGATCGAGCGCGATGGCGCCGATCGATTGCACAGGTTGTTCGTCAAATATCGGGCGATATCGCGTTCCGCTGTCGTCAGATTTCCAAACGCCGCCGCTCGCCGAGCCGACAAATAATGTGATCTTGCCAGAGGGCTCGCGCACACCGGCGATCGCCGAAATGCGGCCGCTCATTGCCGCTGAGCCGATGTTGCGCGCTCCGAGCCCGGAAATGCTCGCTGAATTAAATGGAGCGTCAGCTGCATAAACAGAAATGGAGCAAAGAAAAAGCGATGCGAGAACGCATCGCACTTCAAAAGTATTACGTGCGAAATTCATAGAAGTGCTAATTCGGCGTTGCGGAAGCTCAGCGCTGTGGTTGGGGTACACTTATTTGGCCGGGAAAATGAAATATCGTGTCATCCACCGGCGCGTTGGCTTCGACTTTATCGACTACGACCCTTTGTTTGTCCGGTGAGCCCTTGCGTCCGACCTCGATTGACGTCGGAACAAATACGCCGCCGGCTTTTTCGTAATCCCCGAGATCCGTCTCGACTTCCTCGTGCGCCCCGTGTCGCACTCGTTGCGTCACGATTCGAATCTCAAGAAAGTGATCAGGATCCAAATAGACAAAACTGACATCGCCGTTCTTTCGCACGACCTTCAGTTTGTGCGCGGGCGTCCCATCGACATCCTCGGTTCCGAGATATTCAATAGTGCTGCCCTTTGTTTTCCAATCCACCAATGGGCCATCGATTTCGGTATCTTCCACCAGCGCTTTCACGTCGTCAGCCGACATGCGCTCAGGATCTTTACGCCCGAAAAAGGGTGACACTTTCCAGCCGTCCTTTCCGTCATACGCCTCGATCTGCGTCATGCCCTGGAGCGAAGCCTCGGTGCGCACTTGATCCGGACGCTTTTTTGTTTGGAGATGACCAAGCTCGATCTGACCCTGTTGTACGAGCAATTTACCGGTTGAGCGCAGTGTTTTGAGGCTGTTCAGCGCGGTCGCGCCGCCCTTGGCCTCGATATTCTTGGCAACGAGTTCGTCCACGGTCGGCTGATTCGTTCCCTGCGCGAAAATTGCGGGAGAAATGAGCGCGGCGGCAATAAGGGAAATTAAACGCAAATGCATAGAAGGTTCGGAGTTAGATATGAGACAGCGAAGTGCCACGGATATTCAAACGAGGTCGAAACGCAAGCGCTCCGCGAAGCAAAAGTACGTGGAACAAGCCGGCGAAGTTGAATCTTCAAATCGTTCATATCACTCCGCGCGCAGCGCCTGAATCGGATCAACGTGTGCGGCTCGCCGCGCGGGGACCAGACATGCAATCAATGCAATCGCCGCGAGCAAAACCGTTGAAGCGGCAAGCAGCGCGGGATTGTGCGCTGAAACTTCGTAAAGCTGCGATGTCAGCAGACGACCAATGGCGAACGCTGACACAATTCCGATCGCCAACCCGATAACCACTGGTCTCATCCCCTGGTTCACAATCAAGCGAAGCACGTCGCGGGTTTGCGCGCCGAGCGCCATGCGCACTCCGATCTCGCCAGTGCGTTGCTCCACGCTGTACGCAACCGCCCCGTAAATTCCGATGCTCGCAAGCAAGATCGCAACACCAGCAAAAATTCCGAGGAGCCACATCATCAGTCGCGCTTGCCCCCGCGCCTGCGCCACCACGGTGTCCATCATCTGCGGGACGGCAATCGCGATGCCCGGATCTACTCTTGTCACGGCTGTCTGCACCAGCTTTGTGGCCGCGTCGAGTTTGAGGTTGCTGCGAACTGCGATGTTAACGAATGGAAAGTTTTCCTGCGCCCACGGCAGATAAAATTCCATTTCGGGTAGTTCAGCGATCCGTTGAGAACGCACGTCGCCGACAATTCCGACGATTTCCACGGGAGTGCTGAGGCTGGTTACGAGCAGCGTCTTGCCGATGGGATTTTCGTTCGGGAAAACCTTCTTTGCCCCGGTCTGGCTGATCAGACAAACATTGCGGCCTCCGGCGACATCGTGTTCGTCAAAGTCACGCCCGGCAATGAGTGGAATTCCCCAAGTCTTCAAATCTCCCGGCGCGACATCGTGACTCGGCGAAGTGGCCCGGCGTTCGGTCGGAGGCACTTCGCGATCCGCGCGGGCGTAAAGCGTGCGATTCCCACCGTTAAGCGGAATATCGCTGCTAACGGTAGCGCTTTCGACGCCTGGCGTGTCGCGCAACGCGGCGAGGGTTCGCTCGACAAAACGCTGACGCGCCACCTGGTCTGGGTATTGCGCGATCGGTAAATTGATCGCACCGACCCAAAGATTGTGAGGCTGAAAGCCGAGATTCTGCTGTGTCAGTCGAATAAAGCTTGTGATCAGCAGCGCCGCGCCCGCAAGCAACGTCACCGAAAGCGCCACTTGCGCACCGATTAAAATTTTGCGAAAGCGCTGTTGCCGTACGCTGCCACTCGTTCCGCGTCCGCCTTCTTTCAAACTGCCCACCAAATCGGCACGAGACGCCTGAAGCGCCGGATAAATTCCCATCAGCAGCCCTGTCATGATCGACAATCCGATCGTGAAAGCGAGCACCTCAAGCGAAAGGCTGCTGGCCGTGTTTCCCTCAAGCGGAAGAAAATTCGATGCCATCTTGGGAACGAGCGGCACAAGCCGCCACGCCACGAAGGCGCCTAGCGCGCCGGCAAAGACGCTGACCAGCAAACTTTCCCAAACGAACAGCCTAACGATACTGCTGCGCGATGCACCGATCGCCATGCGGAGCGCGATTTCCCGGCGGCGCCCACTGAAACGAACCAGCAAAAGATTTGCGACATTGCTGCACGCGATGAGCAACACAAAACAAACCGCCGCGAAAAGGGTCGCGAAACCGGCGCGAATATCTTTGGTCACATCCTGTGGAAGCGTTTTGACCGATGTCTCGGCTGTGCTGTCAATGTTCGTCGAGTAGTTGGCACGGTAATCCTGTTCGAGCGTTGGCAGCGCGGCGCGCACCTGTTCGACCGTCAAACCAGGCTTTATCCGGCCGATCACGCGCAGAAACCCGGTTCCACGCATCATGCGTTCGTACGAGAATCCCGGAAGCTGAAAG
>DATDAJ010000010.1:0-2899 GCA_036525475.1 Candidatus Udaeobacter sp. | reverse complement strand
TCCGTCCGCTCGCCGAGAAAATGGTGACGCTCGGCAAGAAAGCCACTCTGCACGCGCGCCGCACCGCGATCGCGGTGATTCGCCAGGAAGATGCTGTGAAAAAATTGTTCGAAGAAATCGCTCCACGTGCTGCGGGACGAGCTGGTGGTTATACCCGCATCATCAAGCTCGGCGAACGCAAGAGCGACTCCGCGCCGATGGCATTCCTGGAATGGGTGGATGCGCCTGTAGTTGCCGATATCGCCCCGGCCGTTGAAGCAAAACCTGCCAAAGCAAACATCGTCAAGGCCGATGAAGCAGCGGTTGCTGCCACCAAATAACTGGCGGAAAAGAATCAAAATCCGACAAAGCCACGATGCGCAAGTATCGTGGCTTTTTTCGTGAGAGCGGTGGGATACTGCATCGGCTCGCTGAAATGGCACCGACCTTGACGCAGGCTCAACAAGCCTTTGAGAGCCGGCAAGGAACCGCGCCAGGTAGCCGCTTTTTGCTTTCCACGCTTCCCACCGCGCGGCAATCATGCTCAAGTTCTTCTACAAACTATGAGCTGGGAACGTTTCAATCGCTATTTCCTCCGTTACGAAGACCTCGGATTCTCCATCGACATCAGCCGGATTGATTTTCCGGACAATCTTTTTGAGTCGCTGAAACCAAAGACAGACGCCGCGTTTGCCAATATGGCGAAACTTGAAGCCGGCGAAATCGTCAACCCCGACGAGCAACGCATGGTGGGACATTACTGGCTGCGTGACGTTGATACAGCGCCGGATGCCACGCTGCGGCAGGAGATTCTGACCACGCTCAACGCTATCAAAGCGTTCGCTGCGGAGGTTCATGCGGAAGGAAAGTTCAAAAACGTCCTCGTTGTTGGCATCGGCGGTTCTGCGCTCGGCCCGCAATTCGTTGCCGACGCTCTCGGCCAGACCAATGACCCGATGAAGGTCTGGTTCTTCGACAACACCGATCCGGACGGAATGGACCGTGTATTGGCCGCGCTCAGCGACTCGCTGGAATCCACGCTCGTAGTTGTCATTTCCAAGTCCGGCGGCACGAAGGAAACCCGTAATGGCATGTTGGAGGTAGAGGCCTTTTTTGCTTCGAAAAACGTTCCGTTTGCATCGAATGCCGTTGCCGTGACTGGTGTTGGTAGCGAGCTCGACAAGTACGCCGTCAAAGGCGGCTGGCTGAAGCGTTTCCCGATGTGGGACTGGGTAGGTGGCCGGACTTCTGTCATGAGCGCCGTCGGCCTGCTTCCCGCTGCGTTGCAGGGTATCGACATTACGGAGTTCCTAGCCGGCGCAGCGGCGATGGACCGCAAGACTCGTAAAGCGGATGTCGCTACGAACGCATCGATGTTACTCGCGCTGGCCTGGTATTCCACCGGCAAAGGCAAGGGCGCGAAGGATATGGTCGTTCTTCCGTACAAAGACCGGTTGATGCTTTTCTCGAAATATCTGCAGCAGCTGCTGATGGAATCGTTGGGCAAAGAACTCGATCTGGACGGTAACGTCGTCAATCAAGGCATCGCGGTTTACGGCAACAAGGGTTCGACGGACCAGCACGCGTATGTGCAGCAACTGCGTGATGGCGTGAACAACTTTTTTGCGACCTTCGTCGAGGTGCGAAAGGCGCGCTCCATTGAAGGCATCGAAGTCGAGCCGGGTGTGAAAACAGGTGACTATCTGCAAGGATTCCTGCGCGGCACCCGCACGGCGCTCGGCGAAAAAGGCCGCGAAACGATTACCATCAGTATTCCGGAAGTGACGCCGCTTTATGTGGGTCTGCTCATTGCACTCTACGAACGAGCCGTTGGATTCTACGCGAGTTTGGTGAACATCAATGCCTACCATCAACCCGGCGTTGAAGCCGGCAAAAAGGCTGCGGGCAAAGTGCTGGCTCTTCAGTTAAACGCGAAAAAGGCGTTAACCACCGCGCAGGGTGTCGAATTTACGGCTCCGGCCCTCGCTGAAAAACTCGGTGCCGACCCTGAGGATACCTATTATGTCCTCGTCCATCTCGCTGCGAACGATCCGGAAATTTCGTTCCAGCCGGGCGGCAGTCCACTGGAAGACAAATTTTCCGCTGCGGCGGAGTAGGGGGGCGGACGCCACTTGTCACCCGTTCCGCCTGAGCGGGTTAGCATGCGCATCTGATGCCTTCTGCGCTTGAAACAAGTGCCGAAGGCTCGTTGTCGGGAAATATGCAGGGCGCGTCTTCAATGGGTGGCCAATTTTCTTTCTGGCATGGCGTGAGAATGCTACGATGTATGATTCTCTTCAATGCCACCACCTCTTGCAGAAGCCGAAGCGTCACCGACAGCCCTAAATACGCCGCGCGGGACGCGTTACCTCACGCAGGTTCTGGCCCGTGCTGAGAAAGACCTGGTTGCAAAAGGCAAGAACAGGGGGGCGGAGCTGCTCGCGCTGTACAAGCGTTTTCTAAAAATCGAGGAACATCGCCTGCGTTTGCGCCATTACGCGGGCGGAGGCGGACGCGAAATTTGCCGGTTGCGGGTTGATCTCCTCGATGTCGTTATTCGCCACATCTATGAGTATGCTGTCGATGCTGAAAAACCGGAAGTCGTGCGGATGTTCCCTCTCGCGGTGGTTGCGGTGGGTGGATACGGACGGGGCGAATTGAACCCGTTTAGCGACGTGGACATCATGTTCCTGCGCGGCAAAGGCAATGCGCCGGCATACATCAACGCCGTCATCGAGAAGGTTCTTTATTTGCTCTGGGACGTCGGGTTTCGCGTAGGGCACGCGACGCGCACTATCGCGGAAGCGCTCACCCACGCGAACTCGGATATGATTTCCAAAACGTCGAGGCTCGAAGCGCGCTATGTGGCCGGTGATCGGGAGTTGGCGAAAAAATTCAAAGCCGATTTCATAGCGGAATG
>DATDAJ010000009.1:0-2301 GCA_036525475.1 Candidatus Udaeobacter sp. | reverse complement strand
CGAGCTGCATCGCGCACTGGCATCGAGGAGTGACGATGCCGGGTTCGCGCCGGAGCCGTTCAGCGCCATGGCACAGCGCTCTGTTTATCAAAGCATGCGCACTTCGTTGCGCCGCGCGTTTACGTCTTTGGAGAAGAAATTGTCGGATGTCCCTGCGAAATTCCGAAGTGAAGCCCGAGATGTGCTCGCTGCGGAAAAAGAGATATTGGCGCGCGAAAAACGATTGCTCGATCGTCGAACGAACGCAGCGAAAATCCGGATTCACGGCGACTATCATCTAGGGCAACTGGTTTATACCGGCAAAGATTTCGTGATTCTTGATTTCGAAGGAGAACCTGCGCGTCCTCTGAACGACCGTAAAATGAAAAAGTCCGCACTCCGCGACGTCGCCGGCATGATGCGCTCCTTCCAATATGCCGCGTACGCCGCCCTCTGGCAGCAGGCGATGCGGAAAGAAGACGTGCCTTTCCTTGAGCGCTGGGCTGATCTCTGGTATCGCCAGACGAGCAGCATGTTTCTGCAAAGCTATCTGAAGACCACAGCCGGCGCGATATTCGTCCCCAAAAACAGCGACGATCTCCAGGTCATGCTGGAAGCGTATCTGCTCGACAAGGCCGTTTACGAAATCGGCTACGAATTAAATAATCGCCCAAGCTGGGTGCTCATTCCCATTCGCGGGATCAAACACATTTTGAAAACGACATGAAAATGATCCACAGATTGCGCGAATCATCGCAACCTATAGAATCAAATTGCATAAGTCTGGGGTAAATCGGTGGCGGATCGAAAATAGCCCAGCGCTTCAGCGCTGGGTTTTCTGGGTCAGTGTTCCCGGCATCGAAATCAGCATGTGAACGTGATCGGCAACTCCGCCAACGGCCAGCGCTTTCATTTTGTTTTCTCGTGCGATACCACCGAGGTATGGCCAGAGTCGGTTGCGAACATCAGAACTCAAAAATGGCTCGCACTTTTTCGTGCTCCAAACGCAATTAATAAGGATACTGGTAAATGAATGCATGTTTCTTCCGTCCCTGTTGGGACTTGATCCATTCATATCACAGTTGACCCAGCGTTAAAACGCTGGGCTATTATCGAGCGATTGGATTCAAACTTGCAGCAACTGAGACTCCGGTTATAAGCAGACTCACATTTAGGAGCGCAATTATGAAGCAAAACTATCTTGACCAAATCGATCAGGAAATTGCAGCGAAACATCTCTTGAAACATCCGTTCTATCTCGCGTGGACGCGCGGGGAACTGAGCAGAGAGGCCCTCGCCGATTATGCGCGGCAGTATTACCAGCACGTTGCAGCGTTTCCGACGTATCTCTCGGCGATTCACGCAAACTGCGACGATCAATCGACACGCAAGGAATTGCTCAACAATCTGATCGACGAGGAGGCTGGCTCACCGAATCATCCCGAGCTTTGGCTCAATTTTGCCGAAGGTCTTGGCGTCTCTGCTCGGGATGCACGAAACGTAGAGAAATGGCCTGAAACAAATAACTTGATCGACACGTTCCGATCAGTTTGCCGCGATGGGTCAACCGCGGAAAGCCTGGCGGCGCTTTACGCGTACGAAAGTCAGATCCCGGCGATCTGCGAATCCAAAATTGACGGACTCAAAAAAAACTACGGCTTCGCTGATCCCAAAGATTACGAATACTTCAGCGTGCACATCGAAGCCGACCGCGAGCACTCCGCCGCCGAGCAACGGTTGCTGGGCAGTTACGTCGGCAATCAGAATTTTGAATCCGTGAGAGCATCCGTGAATCGCGTTCTCGACGCGCTTTGGGAAATGCTTTCCGGAGTGTGCCGTCGCCACGCGATTGCGTGCTGAAGGTGCTTTGATACAAACCACCCTACATTTATCGCGGTCGCAAAACCAGGAACGACCGCGACCGATGGCGGCAGACGGATAAAACTTGCGGTTGGCCCGGGTCCAGCCCTCCTGCGATCTTGTTGTAATCGGAAACTGACGTAACAGGCTGTTGATTGATTTCTTCAATCACGTCGCCTTTCTGCAATTCTGCCATGCCGCTGTCGGGATCGACGTCGGTGACCAAGACACCTCGCACATTCGGAGGCAGATCAAGTTGGCGCGCTCTTTCCGGAGTCAGTTCATCCACGTGAATTGATGCCAGTGGACTATCAACGGTTTCCTGGTCGTTAGGCCGTTGCGGGCCTTGTGGCTGTGGCTGGTTTCCGCGAGGTAGAACGCGCGCGCTTTCGTAGTCAACTGGTTGCTCCCTAATCTGCGTTTTTACTGTTAACGGTTTTCCGTCGCGGACAATTTGAAGCT
>DATDAJ010000008.1:0-6979 GCA_036525475.1 Candidatus Udaeobacter sp. | reverse complement strand
TCGGAACGAATTTGCGCCGCCAAAAACGAGAACTCGACCGACTGGGCGTCTCTGCTGAAGTGCGCCTCAGGCATGGCATCGTGATCGATCAGGTTTTCGAAGAAGCCCGGGATGGCAATTACGATTTGATTGTGACCGGCACATCGCAGGCGCGTGGCCTGTTTCGACACTACATCATGGGCGATTTAACTCGTGACATTTTGAACCGATCGAATATGCCCGTCCTCGTCGCCCGCGCCGGACCGCCCAAGCCAGCTCGAACGCTGTGGAAGGCGCTCAAAGGATTGTTTGGCAAGCCGTAGGGAAGCAAGTCACGCATCCTACCTGATTCGTCGTGCAGGCTTCCAGCCGGCTGACCCTGCAGCCATGATAGCTGTGTTAGGTTTCCGGGTGCACGCACCGCAACAACCAGTCCCGCGCGGATCCCGAGTGCGCCGCTGGCTCGGCCATCTATTCAGGGAATGGACAATTGAAAGCTGGCGGCGAATCGCGCCGCCCTTTGCGCGCCCCGCGCCGTCGAAATGGAGTGATACACAGGTGACACTTGCATGGCTAGGGCACTCCACGGTGCTCATTAATTTTTTCGGTGTCACAATTCTTACCGACCCTGCGCTTTTTCCGCGCGTCGGAATTCGGTTGCCAGGTATTACCATCGGGCCGAAACGCCTGACTGCCCCTGCGCTCCGGTTTGCTGACCTGCCGCAAATCGATCTCATCCTTCTGTCGCATGCGCACTTTGATCATCTCGATCTGCGAACACTTGGTTGTTTTGATGAAACCACACGTGTGATCACCGCGCGCGCCACGCGCGATTTATTGAAAGGAACCCGCTTTTCCAACATCACGGAACTTGATTGGGACGAAACCAAGACCTTAAGCGCTGCTGCGGGCGAAATGGCAGTCGCCGCGTTTCCCGTGAAACATTGGGGTGCGCGCACGCAGCATGACACACACCGCGGGTACAATGGATATTTAATCGAACGAAAGGGACGCCGAATTATTTTCGCCGGCGACACCGCAATGACCGACAGCTTCGCAGCGCT
This sequence comes from Candidatus Udaeobacter sp., assembly GCA_036525475.1. Taxonomy (GTDB): domain Bacteria; phylum Verrucomicrobiota; class Verrucomicrobiia; order Chthoniobacterales; family UBA10450; genus Udaeobacter. The sequence goes on along the minus strand of DATDAJ010000008.1, from coordinate 5,936 downwards.
GCGGCGACACGGCCCAATCGACATCGCCATCGTGCCTATCAGCGCCTACAATCCGTGGATCCAAGCACACAGCACGCCGGAGCAGGCAGTTCAGATGGCAAATGCCGCAGGCGCTCGCTTTGTTGTCCCGGTTCACCACCAGACGTTCCGGCTCAGCTTTGAGCCCTTCCGCGAACCGATCGAGCGCTTCGAGGCCGCGCTAAGTAAAACTCCTGAGCGAATTGCGCTACGGGAAATTGGCGAGACCTTCGTTCTGCCTTTGTAGCCGCGTCTCGTGAGACGCGTTCGCTCAGCGTCGGAGCAGCCCACGTATAGCCTGTTACGCGCCGCGTTCTCTATCGCTTCGCACAGCGAAGCGACTACAGTGCGCGCTTGTGTGAATTGTCGCTGGATGCAATGTTTTGGCCGCTTCCCGCCGACGTAGCTCAGCTGGTAGAGCAACGGTTTCGTAAACCGTAGGTCACGGGTTCGAATCCCGTCGTCGGCTTTTTACAATAACAGTCCCCACGACAGCAGCGCGGAGGCGTCGCGCCAGATCTTGCTGGAGCTGTCGCCCAGCACAACAGCGATTACGTCTTTACCCGGACGCGTTCCGCTGGCGATCAGGCATTTGCCCGCAGCGTCGGTGTAACCGGTCTTCATGCCGTTACAGTACGGCAGGCGTCGTAAAAGTTTGTTTGTATTTTCAAGCTCGCGCGTGCGCCCATTCGAATAACGGAAGACAAGCTGAGGAAGACAGACGATGGAGCGGATGGTCGGGTTCGCGTAAGCGGCGCGGGCGATGAGCGCGAGATCGCGGGCGCTTGAATATTGTCCCGGCGCCGGCAGACCATTTGGATTCACAAAGTGTGAATGCACAGCTCCAAGTTGCAGTGCGCGTCTATTCATCATCTGGGCAAATGCCTCGACGCTTCCGGCATTGTCTCGCGCCAGACATCGTGCAACATCATTGGGACTTTTCACCAACAAGGCCCGTAAAAGATCTATCCGCTGATAAGTCTCGCCCGATTTTATTCCCAGCTTCACCGGGTCACACATTGTATCCACCGACTGCACCGTCACTGGCCGATCGAGAAAACCCGTCTCTGCCACAATCAGCGCAGTCAGCAACTTTTGCGTGCTGGCCGGCGGTCGTACCTGATCCGCGTTTTTTTCATATAAAATCCTGCCGCTATTGGCGTCCACGATGATCACTGAAGCCGCGCTGGTCTTCGGTATGCCGTCAGGCGTGAACTCGGTAGGCGCGGAAATTGTATCCGGCGCTTCTTTCGATTTTGCGCGCGCGCGGTGCGACCGAGCATGACTCGACTTGGATTTCTTGGCTTTTGGAGCGGCGGATTCGGTCTCGTTATCCGCACTTTTTTGCGTTACGGCCTTTGCTTTCCGAACAGGCCCGTTAACACCGCTCGGCCGGACAAGATCAGAATCAACGATATCCTGTGCCCGCGCGGTCAGCGCTGAGCTCAGCATCAGTGCGCAAAGGAACCAAATTCGATTGCGCCAAATCATGGACGGCTAATTACGGACAAAACGTTGGCCTGCGCAAGTGCCTCCGCTGCATATGCGTTGCGAGCGTGGACGCCGCCCGAGAGTCACAAGTCGTTCTTCGAGGTGCGTTTTGCAGGGCATCTAGAGCAGATGCCTGGCAGGGTTGCGTGCAAAATATTATTTCTTACCGCGCTCGATAAGTTCGACCTCATAGCCTTCCGGTGCGTCAATGAAGGCAATTCTACCGCCGTTCGTTGAATGTGGTCCGTCCGACAACGGATGGCCTTTTGCCGCGGCGTGTTTGGCAAACTTGTCCAAATCGTCGACTTCGAATGCGAGATGCGTAAGATCGGGCCCGACGATAATCGGGCCGCTCCCGTCGAATTTGCAGATCTCAATTTCCTCTTCGCTGCCCGGTGCTTTCAGGAAGACGAGTTGTGATCCGCGCCCGGAGGTATGGCGACGAACCTCCTGCAGACCGAGGACGTCCCTATAGAACGAAATGGTCTTTTCCAAGTCGTGCACGCGATAGCGCGTGTGCAATAATTTCTTGACCATGGTCTATCTTATTGCTTGAGCGGGTCGATTCAAACAGCCCTCTGGACAAACCCGTTAAAACGGCTTCATTGCGCTCCTCGCGAAGTACACCGGGCTCGAAGCCGTGGTGTCAATGAGAGTCCACGACCCGACTGGTTTGTTGTCATGTCGAGCGAAGTCGAGACATCTCTTGCTGAGGTCCGAAATTCGAGAGGTTTCTCGACTTCGCCTCCGGCTTCGCTCGAAATGACAGCAGCGCACCTATGAAAAAAATCGGAATACTTTTTGGACAGGAACAGAGTTTTCCGCCGGCGTTTGTCGATCGGGTGAATCAGAAAACCGGCGGCAAAGACATTGCCGCGGAGTTTGTGAAGATCGACAAAGTGATTCAGGGCGAACCGTGCGGATACGATGTGGTAATCGATCGAATTTCGCAGGACGTGCCGTTCTATCGCGCCTGGCTCAAGAACGCCGCGCTAACCGGCACCGCCGTAGTGAACAATCCGTTTTGGTGGAGCGCGGATGAAAAATTCTTCAATAACGCGCTGGCCACAAAAATCGGCGTCGCTGTTCCACGAACGGTGTTGCTTCCATCAAATCAGCCGCCGCCAGATACGAACGACAAATCGTTTCGAAATCTCGGCTATCCTCTCGATTGGGAAGGGATTTTTAGTTACATAGGCTGGCCCGCGTTTTTCAAACCGTTTGCGGGTGGCGGCTGGAAAAACGTCTATCGATTGCATAATCGCGAGGAATTCTTCCGCGCTTACAACGACACCGAACAGTTGGTGATGATGCTACAGGAGGAAGTCAAGTTCGATATGTATTTCCGCTGCTACTCGATTGATCAGCGTCACGTACGGATCATGCCCTACGAGCCACGGAATCCCTTTCATTTGCGTTACCGAACGGAATGGCATGCGCCGAAGGAAATTCTGCAAAAGGTCGAGGAGGGCGTTCTGCGATTGAATCAATTTCTCGGTTACGACCTTAACACCGTGGAATTCGCCATGCGCGACGGCGTGCCGGTTGCTATCGACTTTTGCAATCCCGCCCCTGATTGCGAAGCGGCGTGGATCGGTCAGGACAACTTCGAGTGGGTGGTGGAAGCAGTCGCCGAAATGGCCATTCGCAAGGCGCGCGAGCACGTTCCCGGTCGCGATAATCTAAGCTGGGGCAAGTTTCTGCAAGCTGCGGTGACGCAACGGTCGTTGGGCGAAGTCGTATAACCGTTTCCGCCGAGCTACGGCGGGGTAATCATTTCGTTTCTTTGGTAGGGCTCGCCACTCCGGCGTGCAGAGGACTGCCCGCCCTACCTTTCAGAAATAATCTGTGTAAATTTACGAAATCTGCGGATGTTTTTCCTGGGTATCGCATGAAGGACCACACGTTCACTTTGGGAATTGAAGAGGAGTTCGCCATCATCGACCCCGAAACGCGCGAACTGCGTTCGCATATTCACGAAATTCTCGAAGGCGGAAAAATCATGCTCAAAGAGCAGATCAAACCGGAGATGCACCAGTCCGTCGTCGAGTTGGGCACCGAAATTTGCGATTCCATTGGTTGTGCGCGCGATCACGTCATTGCGCTGCGCACGAAACTGGCGGAATTGGCGGCGCGGAGCGGATTAAAAATCGCGTCGATGGGGACGCATCCGTTCTCGCACTGGCGCGATCAACTCATCACTGAAGGCGAGCGTTACCAGGAAATCCTCAAGGACATGCAATCGCTCGCGCGCGCGAATCTGATTTTCGGATTGCATGTGCACGTCGGCATTCCCGATCGGGAGACGGCAATCCACGTGATGAATCAAGCTCGCTATTTTCTGCCGCACATATACGCGCTGTCCGTCAACTCCCCGTTCTGGGTGGGTCAAAACACGGGACTGAAAGGTTATCGCCTTAAAGTATTCGAGCGTTTTCCCCGGACCGGCATCCCGGATTCGTTCGAGTCGCTCTCTGAATATGAGGATTACTGCAAGCTACTGGTTAAGACCGGTTGCATCGACAATGCCAAGAAAATCTGGTGGGACATCCGGTTGCATCCGTTCTTCGACACGCTGGAAGTGCGCGTGTGCGATGCGCAATCGCGCGTGGACGATACGCTCGCAATCGCGGCACTTATCCAGGCCGTAATTTCAAAACTTCACAAACTGCTGCACCAAAACATTACGTTTCGGATTTATCGGCGACGTCTTCTTGATGAGAACCGCTGGCGCGCCGCCCGCTACGGCATCGAGGGCAAATTGATCGACTTCGGCAAGGAAGCCGAAGTGGATGAACGGAGCCTGTTAAACGAACTGCTCAACTTCGTCTCGACCGAGGTTAAGGAACTCGGCAGCGAGAGAGAAATGGCGCATATCGAGCGAATCCTCCGCGAGGGCACCGGCGCGGACCGGCAGCTCGCGACGTGGGAACGCACGCAGGACATGAAAGCAGTCGTAGATCATATCGTCGTGGAGACGTACGACGGCTTATCATTGCCCTAGTCACTCCGACTGACACGTCGGCTTCGCTACAAAACGCGTTGCGGGTTCACAGCGCCTTGTAATCCACAGAAATCGTCCGGTAAACGAGGTTATCGTGTTGCGCTGAGAAATAAAACAGCTCGAGCATCGTGGTCCCAACCATCCATTGATATCCGACCAGTGTTTGAATCACCTCGGTATCGTGGTCGCGGGAACGTGACACCAGTTTTCCAGTGCCGTACTTTTCGTCGAAGTATTTCCGAATTTCTCCCATCCGCTGGTTGTAACGTTCGATCGACCAGTCGGGGTATTCGTATTGCAACTCTACCGCCACAAGCGCTCTCTGTTTAAACGTAAACGCAGTGCGTTTGAGTCCGGGATGAATCAGCCCCTCCACAGTCCAAACCTCGCGGTTCTCTTTCTTTTCACGCGAAACTAACTTGGCTTTCGCGCCGTGCAGCACCGCCTCTACCCGAGCCATCGAATCGTTCCAACGAAACCCGAACGGCGGCACCAATTCATCAGCGGCACGGGAGTGTTGCGCGAAAAGAACAAAAAAGGTGATCAGGCCAATCAAAAAAAAATGGCGGATGATCTGCTGGTTCGGACGAGTAACGCACATCGAAACACGCCCGGTGGTATCGGTATCGGTTGCCTGCATCTATAATTTGCAGAGCGTTTACGCTTCGCTCACAGAGCCGAGAAATTGCGCGTACAGATGGATTCGGTCAACTTCGGATGCGCAGCCAATCAGCAGCGAAGTGTTCGTGCGGCAATTCAAAATCCGTCACGGCGGCTCACGAAATTCTTTTAAACACGCTGTTTCTTGTTCCCGCGACGACACGCGCGCTTCATTTTCGCAGTCAAGAAAATTTTTTTGCCGAAATTGAAAATTAAATTCATTTTTTTCTTGTCGCTTTCGCAACTGATTTCTAGTCTCAAGCCCGCTGGCGAGGACGACCACAAAGCGTGTGTGAATAAGTTGTGAACATGTTTGAAAAACTTCCGGCAGCAAGAATGAACAAGACCGAAAGCTCCGCGCCAGAACGATTAATTGCGGGTGCGCCCAAGCGTCGTGGTAAACAGACACTGCACGACACATCCAGGCATTTTCCCTCGTATTTACCCCTTTTTGGCAACTTTTTCGCACCGTTGATCGCCGAATCACACTGGGGAGCAGCTCGATTATTGGCGGACTGCTGCGGACGATTTCCGACGGTACAGACCCATGTGGCATTTCTGTAACACTGTTAACAACTTCTCTATGGACAAGAAATGCGCGCAGCTCTGGCAGCGATTGTCGGCCGCTCTCAAGCCACACATTAGCGCGGATAGTTTTAAACGCTGGTTTTCTACCGTCGAGTTAGTGGAGGCAAAGGAGAAATCGATCACGCTGACTGTTCCGAACAACATTTACCAGCTCTGGATCGAAAGTAATTACATG
>DATDAJ010000007.1:0-3434 GCA_036525475.1 Candidatus Udaeobacter sp. | reverse complement strand
GCTGCTTCATTTCTTCGGACACGTAGCTGGCGTCATCGTGTTCGCCATGACCGGAAAGTCGCAGTACCGAGGCAACGACTAACTGCGGCGGCCGCCCTGCACGCGCGCGTTTGACCGCACCGCCAATTACATCGAGGCACGCAGCAAGATCGGTTCCGTCCAGACTATAACCTTCGAACCCGTATCCAATCGCCCGTTCCATCAGATCATCGCACGCAAATTCGCGGTCGTTAGGCGTCGAGTACGCGTAATGATTATTTGTCGCGACCACTACGAGCGGCACCTGCTCCACCGCGGCAATGTTCATTCCTTCGTGAAACGCTCCGGTTTGCATCCCCCCTTCGCCGATGCACGTGAGGCCGACGAAATCTTTATCTCCTTTGAATCGCTTCGCCATCAATGTGCCGACGGTCACTGAAACCATTGCGCCGAGATGACTGATCATGGCCAATTCGTTATCGCGCGGATGCCCTCGATGAATATTGCCGTCGCGCCCACGCATCGGACCCAGGCGCGAGCCGAGATACGTGCGAGTAACGTCGACTAGGGGTTCGCCGAATGCGGATCGCCCCGCCTGGTCGCGAATCAACGGCGCAAAAATGTCGCCTTTTACCAAAAACAAACCGCATGCGACGCTGACCGCTTCCTGGCCCTTACCGATGTAAACGCCGCCCGTAATCTGACCGCCGCGGTAGAGACTAACGAGCTTTTCCTCGAGCGTGCGCGCCAGCAGCATCCAGCGAAACGCTTCCAGAAAACGCTCGTGGGGAGGCGCGGTTTTTTCCGCAGCAGCTTCGCCCAGCGATGCGGGCGCACGCTTTTTTCTTTTTAACTTTGCGGTCTGCCGCGCCGTTTGAAGCATCGCGTCATTTTAGCCAAGATCGGCAACTGCGCGCAAAGTTTTTTGTGGCGGACAAGCTCGGCATCTCTTCTGCCTTTTAGAACTCCATTGAGGTTCAGCAGGCTAGAAGCCCGCCTGCCACGCAAGGCAAGATGCCTGTGCTACTAACGTGCGGCGAACGCGAGGCGGCGCTGTGTCGGCACTTGTGCCCCGCCATTTGAAGCTGGTTCAGTGACAGGTTGCACCGGGGCAGTCAGTTTGACGCCGACCAATTTGCTGACGCCGCGTTCTTCCATCGTCACGCCATACAGGACATCAGCTTTAGCGATCGTCCGTTTGTTGTGCGTGATGATAATGAATTGGCTCTGCTGTACGAAGCGGTCGAGCACGCCGATGAAGCAGTTGATGTTGTTTTCATCGAGAGCCGCGTCCACTTCATCAAGAATGCAGAACGGACTTGGGCGTACCATGTAAATCGCAAACAGCAACGCGACGGCCGTCATTGCGCGTTCGCCACCGCTCAACAGCGACACGCTTTGCAATTGTTTCCCCGGCGGCTTGGCCGTGATTTCGATGCCGCAGTTCAGCGTGTCGTTCTCATCCAGCAGTGACAAGTCCGCGCGTCCGCCACGGAATAGCTCGCCGAACATTTCCCGGAAATTCGTCCGAACTTGCTCAAAGGTGTCGGCAAATAGTTTCCGTGTTGTGGAATTAATGCGCGCGATCACGTCTAGCAGCTCGCGCTGGGAATTCGTAAGATCGGTGTTTTGCGTTTCGAGGAACTTGTAACGCTCCTCGAGTTCGTCGTACTCGTGCACCGCCTCGAGGTTCACTGGTCCCATGTTGTCCAGCTGTTTTCTAAGGTCGGCGATCAATTTTTCGAGATCTGGAGAGATGAACTCCGCCGAGTCCGGCGTCGCAGGAGTTCCGCCGTCCACTTTCTCGTTGCGCTTCACTAGGGCTCTCCACGTCTTGCCAAACGCCGCTTCATCAGGTGCGAAACCGCGAAGATCGATCTGGTAGCTGCGGGAAATATGCGCGAGGAGATTGTCGATCTTCATTTGGAATTGCGATTCCCGGACTTGCCGCTGTGCGCGCCGATCCTGTAATTCGCCTAACGAGTCTCGCACACGCCGCAGTTCGCTTTCCCCATCGGAAATCGCGGTAAGTCGTGTGGCGCGCTGCTCGGCGATTTTTGCGCTGTTCGTTTGTGCCTCGTCACGCTGCGCCGTTTGAGTGTTGATTATCCTTTCAGATTCACGCGACTCCTCGGCCTGCGCAGCTAATTTGCGTTCGTACATCGCGATGTCTGCCTCGCGCACTGAGATCAACTCGGCCAGCTCGGCATCGCGTGCGCTCATTGGTTCGCGTTGCGCAATCAAATTTTCATGGCGCTGGCGATCGGTTGCGACGCTCAACTGCAGTTCATTGGTTCTCGCGGTTAGCGCTTCCTCGCGCAGCATGGTCTTTTTCTGCGCGGCTTCGAAGGCCGCTAAGTCGGTCTCTTGATTGGCCAATTGATCGCGCCCCGCTTGAAGATCCCGCTCCACGTGCGCGAGCCGTTCGTCGGCCGTCGCGATCTGGCGCTCCAAAGCGGTTTTTTCCGATTGCAAAGTGTCGATCTTGCGTCCGGTCTCGCTCAGTTCGCGCTGAAGCCGTGCAGCGGTTTCAAGAGCGGTTTTCGCGTCGTCCCGCTTGGCGGAGACTGAATCGTGTTCTTCTGCCAAAGCAGCTTCTTCTTTTGCCAAATCGGCGATCTGCGCTTTGCGTTCGAGCAAGGAGGACGCGCGGGCTTCGCTACTTCCCGTGAAAACGATTCCCTCCCGGGAAACATATTCGCCGGCGAGCGTGGCCATCGCCAGAGCAGGTTCTACCTTTTTGTACTCAAGCGCCTGTTCGAGTTCCGGAAAAATTACGATGTCGCCGAGCAATCGCGTGACGAGTGCTTCCAGCGGTTTCGGTGTACGCACCTTGTCAGTGGCCCACGCGAGCGCCTCCGATGGCAAAACTTTTTGCGACGTTTGCGGCGCTGCCGCCGTCAGCTTGAGGATCAGCAGCGCGGCGTATCCCAGCTTTTTTTTCTTTAGATGACCAATTATTTCGGAAACAACGTTCGCATCTTTTAAAACAATGGCGTGCAGATTACGGCCTAGCGCGGCTTCGATCGCCTGGATGAATTTTGGATCAACTTCCAGTTGCGCAACGAGCGAACCGGTAATCGCGTCCCGGAATTCTGCGGAGCCGTTGACGCCCTTGAGTAGAGCCTGCGAACCTTCCGCGAGGCCTTCGCCCTCTTCGTTCAGTTGACGCAACACCTCCAGGCGTGATCGCTTTTCGGCGAGTGTGCGATGGAGCGCCGCAAGGTCCTGTTCCGCTTGAGCGAGCAGTTTTTCCTTTTCGCGAAGGCTGGTCTCGACATCAAGCGGTTGACGAGGGGCGACTTTCAGCGACACCGCGATTTGCCCGGCGAGTTCTTCGCGCGCTTTAGCTAACGCTTCGATCTCTTTTAGAAGTTGTTCAACTTGTGCGTGAGTCAATTTACGACGCGCTTTGGTTCCAGTGAGTTCCTCTTCGAGCGCCGAGATCCGGCTTT
>DATDAJ010000006.1:0-3858 GCA_036525475.1 Candidatus Udaeobacter sp. | reverse complement strand
GTCCCGGTTGCGGCGCCTCAGCCTCAGCGCAACTTTTTTCAGCGGCTTTTCGGAGTTAAGCGCCAGCCCGCACCGCCTCCACCGCCGCCGCCCGGGCGGAAGCAGCGCAATACCACAAGATGAACCTTCGGTCAGAATCGCCCCCGCAGCTCGTATCGGCAGCTCGGCTGATGACCGGCCAACCCCTCCATTTTTATGATAGACAAAGTGAGAAAGATTTTGGGTCTTCCTTCACGCAAGACCGGCAACAAGCTCGTTCTGAGCGTAGAGAAACTCGAGACCCGCGTGGCTTTGCTCGAGGGTGGCCGACTTGAGGAATACAGCGTTGAGCGTAAGAGCTCACGGAACATCGTAGGCAGCGTTTACAAGGGTAAAGTCAAAAACATCGAGATGGGATTGAAGGCGATGTTTGTTGACATCGGCTTCGAAAAGAATGCGTTCCTTCATTTCTGGGACGCCATTCCCGCGGCGCTCGATAGCGGCATCGAAGAAATTGACAGACGGTCTAATAAGCGCCCTCGAAAACGGATCACGGTAAAAGACATACCGAGTATTTACCCGGTCGGCTCGGATGTGATTGTGCAGGTCACCAAAGGCCCAATCGGTACCAAGGGGCCGCGCGTCACAACCAATCTCAGTTTCGCCGGACGGTATTTGGTCCTGATGCCATTCAGCGACCGCAGCGGTATCTCTCGAAAAATTGAAGAGCCGAAAGAACGCGAGCGACTGCGCAAGGTTCTGCGGCAGTTGGAAATTCCCGAAGGGGTTGGCGTCATCATCCGGACAGTGGGCGAAGGTCAGCGTGCCAGATATTTTGTCCGCGATTTGCGAGTTCTGCTGGATCAGTGGGGCAAAGTCGATCAAGCCATTCGGGACAACCCCTCCCCGTGCCGGCTGTTTGAAGAACCCGATCTGGTCGAGCGCACGGTCCGCGATTTTCTTACCGAAGAAATCAATGAAATCGTCTGCGACGATCGCGGGGCAACGGATCGGATGATGGACATGGTCAGTCAAATCTCCCGTCGCGCGAGAAACCGTGTTCGCTACTACGATGGCGCCACACCGATTTTTGAGACTCATGGTGTGCAGAAACAGGTTGATGACGCATTTCATAGGCAAGTCTGGCTCAAGTGCGGCGGCTATATTGTGATCGACGAGACCGAAGCTTTGGTCGCTATCGATGTGAACACCGGACGGAACAAAGGTGGGCGCGACGTCGAGAAAACAATCTTGCAAACCAATCTCGAAGCGGCGGACGAGATCGCGCGCCAGCTTCGATTACGCAACATCGGGGGATTGATCATTGCTGACTTCATCGACATGAAGAGCCGCAGAGATCAGCAGGCGGTTTACAATTTAATGAAGGAACGGCTGAAGCGCGACAAAGCCAGAACGCATGTGCTTCCCATTTCACAACTCGGTCTGATGGAGATGACGCGGCAAAGGGCGCAGGAGAGCCTGAGTGACACGATTTATGAAAATTGTCCTTATTGCGGCGGGCGGGGCGTTGTGAAGACGACGATGAGCACGAGCGTGGAATTACACCGGACGCTCAATACCGTTATGCGCAGGTACCAGGATTCCATCCACGACATTCGGGTAATCCTAAATCCTGACGTTTTGAAGCGATTAAAGGAGGAAGACGAGGAACTGCTTGTGGAACTCGAGCGCCGTTACGCCGGTCGGCTGATGTTTCGGGCCGACCCCGCATTTCATCACGAGAAATTTGTCATTACGGACGCCAATACCGGGGCAGAACTGAAGGCCTGACGCCGGCAAGGCGCGCCCAAAAAGCTTGCAATTTTAGACGAGCCGACTCAGACTCACGGCATCCAAATGGGGGCGCGAAAATCGTTTACCGACTCGGCGAACGTTGTTTGGAAGGACTTAACCAAGAGGAGAAACAGATGAAAAAGCTGCTGTTATGGCTACTAGGGCCAGCTTTGGTCGCTTCGGCCGCTTTTGCAGGGGTTGGCTATTCAGGCAAGGAAATCAAGCAGGTTGCTCCACCGCCTTGTCCTGAGTGGTACGCGGACAGGGAAATCAACGTCTCGCTTTGGGGCACGTATGTATTTACTGGAGAAGAGTGGATCAATGATCGCTATATCGAGGCCGATCACGCCTGGGGCGGTGGCCTCGATCTGAAATACTTTTTCACGCGATACATTGGCCTTGGGATTGAGGGCTGGGTGGTTGATGCTCGGCAAGCACGCCAAGATATCTTCGTGGATTTCAGCGACGGAATTTTTGCCAGCAGGGTCCACCGCGAGAGCAACGCAATTGGCGCTGTGCTCGGCACGCTTACGCTGCGTTATCCCATTCCTTGCAGTCGATTTGCACCATACATTTTTGGTGGCGGCGGCGGGATCTTTGGCGGTGGTCAGAAGCGAATCGATCAACGGTTTGTGGAACCGGGAGAGGGCTTCGATATCGTCGCGACGACCGGTCATACAGATGCGGAGACGCGGGCAATCGGCCAGGTCGGCGGTGGAATGGAAATTCGCTTAACTCCGCACATCGGCTGGGTCAGTGATTTCAGCTGGAATTTCGTGGACGGCCCAAACAATAATTTTGGCATGGTCCGCACCGGCGTGAATTTCGCGTTCTAGACCGAGCATTTGCTATCGCGGCGTCTGGGATATCGAACGCCGCCTTTTTTGTACGCGCCAGATTTGCTAACCTGGTTGTGCAAACGAAAATATCCTGATGTCGTTTACCGAGACACTGGACAGCCTTGCTCTGAGAAAATCGGAGTTGATCGAGCGCTTTGAGCATCTGATTGCCCCAAAATCCGATCAAGAACTCGAAACAATGGCGCAAACTTCACGCGCACTCACCTTGCAAAATTTTGGGCGGACCATGCGGCTCTTTGCGCCGCTCTATCTTTCCAACGAATGCATCAACAATTGTCAGTATTGCGGTTTCTCGCGGGATAATCCGATCCTGCGCGTCACACTTATTGTCGATGAAGTGGTGACCGAAGCGCAGCATCTCGCGCGGCAGGGATTTCGCCAAATCCTACTTGTTGCGGGCGAGCATCCGAAGTTTGTGAGCGGCGATTATCTCGCTCAGTGCGTGCGCGCGCTCTCGCCGGATTTTTCATCGATCTCTATTGAGGTCGGCCCGATGGATACCGAAGATTACGTGCCGATTGTCGAGGCTGGCGCCGAAGGCCTTGTTGTTTATCAAGAGACCTACAATCGCGGTGTGTATGCTGAAATGCACACGGCTGGCCCGAAACGCGATTTCAACTATCGACTTGATTGTGTTGAGCGCGGCTATGCGGCCGGTTTTCGCCGGCTGGGAATCGGAGCGCTCATCGGACTAACGCGGTGGCAGGATGAGGCAGTCGCGCTGGCTGCACACTTGGAACACTTGTTCAAACGCTGTTGGCAGGCGCAAATTACCGTGAGCGTGCCTCGTTTGCGTCCGGCGGCAGGCGGATTTCATCCCCTATTCCCGATGAACGACCGCGAACTTGTGCAATTGGTTTGTGCGTTGCGCATCACGTTTCCGCAGGTCGGCGTCGTGCTCAGCACACGGGAGCGCGCGCCGCTGCGCGATGCGCTCGCCTCGATGGGAGTAACGATAATGAGCGCCGGCAGTCATACCGAGCCCGGCGGTTACACCCGGCAAGGCCGTGAACATTTGCACCGCACCGTGCGTGGCCGGATCGTCGCTCCGGAATACCAGGACGGCGAAGATCAACTCGCCACCGGCCAATTCGAGATCAGCGACGAACGTTCCGCCGCCGAAATCGCTGCTGTCCTTCGCCACAGAGGACTCGAACCGGTTTGGAAAGATTCGGATCAGGCGCTTTGCGGTGCATGAAAATTTCATCTGTAGCGGCGGTCTGCG
>DATDAJ010000005.1:0-3886 GCA_036525475.1 Candidatus Udaeobacter sp. | reverse complement strand
TCGACGATTTCGCGCAGTTCGATCGGAAAACGTACCTCGAAGATCTATTGTGATCGCGGCGATATCGTCATCCTGAGCGAAACCGAAGGATCCCGGTGAATTACCTCCAATTTTTGCCACGGGATTGGAAAGCCTGGCCTCGCCCCGAAATCTTTCGGGGCTACGTTGCAGCTCGACTGCGCTCGAAATGACGGAGTAGGTTGGCGGCATGTTCAAACGACTTCTGTCGCCGCCTGAGCAAAGTCGCGCTGCAAAAACCGTTGAGATTTACGGTTGGATCATTTTGCTCGAAGGCGGGTTGCTTCTGCTCTTTCCCGATTTCATGGCGAGGCTTATGCATTTCGGCCCGCTGACTCCGCAAGCTTCTGGATTTTTGCGTTTGGTCGGCATGCTGGTTTCAGGATTTGGGATGATCTATGTACTGAGTGGACGTCTCAATGCGGACGGCTTTGTATTCGCCACATTGATCGATCGGCCATTCGTCGCACCGACCATGGCCGTACTGTGGTATTTTGGGGCGTTACCCGGCCCGCTCGCGCTCTTATTTGCCATCGAAGATTCCGCAAGCTGGCTTTGGACTTTACTGACGTGGCGCGCTGAGCGGCGACGCAGTTGAGCGTGCGGCGTCTCAACACCGCAGCGACTATTCGACAGCAACGAATTTGTCGCTGACATGTTCCAACTGAATTTCAAGCACCGTGGGCCAAACAACTAAAGAAGTAATCCCGCCCGACGAAACTGTGCCCCCCGAAGCAGCCACAGGTCTGCGCGGTTTCATAGCGAAGTTTACCGTGCTCAAGGGAGCGCAACGCGAGTTGTGGCTCACGTTCCTGATCAAGTTTCTCATTTACACGGCCTACTCGGTCACAAACAAAACAATGGTGCTGTGGCTGTCGAAGGACCTTGGCTTCAGCGATCAAGCAGCAGGGGCGCTGGTCGGCTGGGTATGGGCGCCGGCAATGACGATCTTCACTTTGCTTGCCGGTTCCATCACGGACGCCATCGGACTGCGTCGCACGTTTTTCCTCGGCGTCGCCATTTGCACAGTTGCTCGCACCGTCATGGTCGTTACGACAGTCCCATCGCTCGCGCTTGCCTGCGGTGTTCTTCCGTTGGCAGTCGGTGAAGCACTCGGCACGCCTGTGTTACTGGCAGCAACGCGGCGCTACTCCACAGTCGCGCAACGGTCGATCTCGTTCTCGATCATCTACATGATAATGAACGTCGGCTACGTCGCCGCGGGCTGGATTTTCGACTACGTCCGCCAATTCAACTTCCACGTCAGTCTCTTTGGATTTCAACCCAGCAGCTATCAGCAGTTGTTCATGGTCAGTCTTGTTTTCGAGATCGTGCTGTTTCCCGTCATTTATTTTCTGCGGCGTGGCGCGGACGGTCCAGTGATTAATCAGGTATCCCGCAGTCGAGACGCTGCCGGGAGTTTCTTAAGCGGTATTTGGCAAACAGTGCGCCAAAGCGCGGTTGCCGCCGCGCAGCTTTTTCAACGATTGATTGGTCAATCAGGATTTTACCGGTTGCTGCTATTCTTTGTTTTCATCGGATTTCTCAAGGCAATCTTTTTGCAGATGGATTACGTCTTTCCAAAGTTTGGAATTCGCGAACTCGGCGCGAACGCTCCAGTCGGGAAACTTTCGGCGATCAACGCCATCGTGATCATCTTCCTCGTGCCGATTGTAGGAGCGCTAACGCAAAAGTTTGCGGCTTATCGAATGGTAGTGATCGGCGGAGTCATCTGCGCCGCGGGAGTGTTCATTATGGCACTGCCAACAGAATGGTTCGTGTCCGCCGCCAACGGTGTGTTCGGCCAATGGTTAGGGCACGCTTACCTCGGATTGCAGGGAAGTATTCACCCTTACTACGTCATGTCCGCGCTCTATCTGATCGTGTTCTCGATCGGCGAAGCTTTCTATTCACCGCGGGTGTACGAGTATGCCGCGGCGATTGCGCCGCCAGGACAGGAAGCTTCGTACGGTTCTCTGGCGTACCTTCCCTTCCTCGTAGGCAAACTCCTTGTCGGCACTGGCGGGTGGTTGCTTGCCGCGTATGTCCCGGAACAGGGGCCGCGCGATGCGGGCATGATGTGGCTGATTTTTGCCTTGGCGGCATCGGTCGCGCCGATCGGGTTAATTCTTTTTCGCCGTTACATTCGCGTTCCCGAAGCCGGCCGGCAGGATTGAATGCGCCCAACCATTTCGTGTCTGACTTGCGAATTTAATATGAAGAGGTTTTTGCGGCACTCGCTTCAATGGACGCGATTGGTTGCGAACCTAAGCACTGCCAAAAGGGGACAACTCTCACCCGAGAAAATAGGGATGAAAGCAACGCGATTAACGTACAAACATAAAAACGCATACAAAACTCTGTGGTTTGGCCTAGCGGGCGCATTCGTGGTGATTGCCGGTTCGATCTTGTTCGGATATGCTCAAGCGCAGAAGCAAGAAGCCGAGAAAATGAATCCGATTAAACCCGTTCCAACCGACGCCGAGTTGCAGGAGAAGTTAACCAAGGACCAGTATAAGGTGACGCGTCAATGCGGCACGGAAACCCCGTTTCACAACGCCTACTGGGACAATCACAAGCCAGGAATTTACGTCGACCTTATCACAGGAGAACCGCTCTTCAGTTCGCTCGACAAATTCGACAGCGGAACGGGTTGGCCCAGCTTCACCAAACCGATTAAGCCTCAGAACGTAACGGAAAAGCGCGATACTTCTTACGGGATGGAGCGCACCGAGGTTCGTGCGAAATCGAGCGATTCGCATCTCGGCCACCTGTTCGACGATGGTCCCGCCCCGACTGGTCAACGTTTCTGCGTAAACTCGGCCTCGTTGCGTTTTGTTCCGGTGGAAAAATTAAAGGAAGAAGGCTACGGCGAATATCTCTCGCTGTTACAGCCACAGCAGCAGCAGCTACAGCAAGGTCAACCGCAGAAGTCCAAATAATTGTAGGGCGTTTCTGTGAAACGCCTTGGCGTCTGACACAGACGCCCTACAGTTCATTTTGTCATTCGGGTTCCCTCATTCACCGTGTATGCTTTCTTTCGAATACCGCGACTCGCAAGGTAGGTTCCGCCGATGATGACCCGCGACGATTTTGATTACGCGCTTGAAAATACGCGCGTGATCCTTGCGCCGGAGCATCAGATCGCGACGTTTGGCAGTACCAGTTTTAATTTTTATTTGATTTCAGAGCAGATGGACCGTGTGAACCAAGTGCGGATTCGCAACGGGAAAATCCAGGCGGAACGCCCGCAGATTCTGACGCCGGAGCATTATTGCCGGCTGCTACTGGAGGGCTTTGGAGACAAGGCGGAACGATACGTCGATCAATTGCGTGAGCACGCGCGGAGCATCGCGGTGCTCCGCTACGGTTTTCAATTTCGCAAAACCGATCTGAACGAACAGACGCTCACCGCCTCAATCGACACGGTGATCAATCGCACCAGGCGGCAGGTCGAAAACAAAAACGAACCGCTCAGCGCGATCATACAAGGTGTAGACGACGCGTGGGAAGTTTGCCTGCTCAAGTTCACTATCGACCTTGTGGAGCGTTCCTCTGGCGGTAATCTCGGCGATTTCAGAAAACGCGGTTTGTTGTAAATCAAGGAACGACGGCTTGGGCAGCCGTCGATCCAACACCGGACGGCTGGGAAGCCGTCATTCCTTGGTCATAGATGCGCCCGAATGAATGAGCCTGCGCGGGCGAGCGCACGACGGCCATCTTCCAGATGAGCATTCCACAAAGGCCATGCATGAATCATGTGTGGCCAGATCTCCAAAGTTACTGCGACATCAGCCGTACCGGCCCGAGCGGCAAGCCGAGTGGCGTCATCGAGCAAAGTCTCATTAGAACCAACCTGGATAAGCAT
>DATDAJ010000004.1:0-3440 GCA_036525475.1 Candidatus Udaeobacter sp. | reverse complement strand
GAGAGCGTCCAGGTTCAGGGGCCGAGTTACAGTCCATATTTTTATTTTCAGGATGAGGACACGGAACACGGGGTCTGGTTTCTCGACGCCGTGACATTTCTCAACCAAGTACGCGAGGTGCGCGATGAGAAGGCGGGCGGCTTCGCACTCTATCGGCTTGGCAGCGAAGACCCGGCGATCTGGGACACGCTAAACGTGCCCCGCGATTTCAAGCTCGATAATCAAACGCGACAAGCGCTGGAACTAATAAAATCGACGGACACCATAACGGATGTTGGCGACGGGGAAATCGTGACCGTGGACGAGGATCGCACTGACGGAATGCGCACGCTGGCTTTAGATGGTGACGGCTATCTAACAGCGAAATATGTGAAGTTTGCGCAATTTCCGACGCTATACCACCAGGGCGCGGGTGGCGAGCATCAGGTCGCAATCACATTTGATGACGGTCCCGATCCGCGATGGACGCCGAAAATCTTGGACATTCTCAAAGCAGCAAACGTAAAG
This sequence comes from Candidatus Udaeobacter sp., assembly GCA_036525475.1. Taxonomy (GTDB): domain Bacteria; phylum Verrucomicrobiota; class Verrucomicrobiia; order Chthoniobacterales; family UBA10450; genus Udaeobacter. The sequence continues at coordinate 2,933 of DATDAJ010000004.1, read as the reverse complement.
GCTACGTTTTTCGTCGTCGGAGTAAACGCAGAGCGTTACCCGGCGCTTGTTCGCCGCATCGTGAACGAAGGACACGAGATTGGGAACCATACCTATTACCATCCGAACCTGGCGCTCTGCTGGCCGGAGCATATCCGCTTGGAGCTGAACGCTACGCAGTTATTGCTCGAAACTATTACAGGCCGCGCAACGACGTTGTTTCGCCCGCCTTATGCCGCCGACACTGGTCCGACAGAACTTAGTGAACTTGCTCCTCTTAAAATCGCGGAAGATCTTAATTATCTCGTTGTCCTTGAGAATATTGACCCGCAAGATTGGGGGAAGCCCGGGGCGGACATCATCCTACGGCGGATTAAACAACAAAGGCACGATGGTAGCGTAATCCTGCTCCACGATGCGGGCGGTGATCGCTCGCAAACAGTAGAAGCACTTCCGCGCATTTTGGATTGGCTGCATACGCGCGGCGACACCATCGTGCCATTGAGCACGTTGCTCGGAACGACGCGCGACGCAGTCATGCCGCCCGTGCAAGGGAATGGTCAGTCGCTTAGCCGTATTGTTAGCAGCACCGGGTTTCGCGTTTACCACAACATCGAAGAATTCCTCTGGGCCTTTATGATCGTGGCGACGGCGCTTGTTGTCGTTCGGACGTTGATTGTCATCTGGCTGGCGGCGCGTTTTCGGCGCCTGCCAAGAACAAACTTCGCGCAACCGATCAGCGTTGTGATCGCCGCTTATAATGAACAGAAACTAATCGCGGAAACTCTGCGCACGCTCCTGGCCACAGATTACATCGGCGAAATAGAAGTGGTGGTCGTCGACGATGGCTCGACTGACCAAACTGCTGCGGAAATTGAGCGCGTAGCGGCGAACGAATCGCGCATTCGTTTATCCCAACAGGAAAATCGTGGCAAAGCGCGCGCTCTCCAACGCGGACTCGCCGCCTCGCGCAACGGGGTCGTGGTTTTTATTGATGCCGACACGCAATGTCAACGCGACACGCTGCCGCGTTTGCTCGAGCCATTTGCGGACGAGCGCATCGGCGCGGTGTCAGGCCATGCGAAGGTCGGGAACTTGCGCACGTTCATCGCGCGTTGTCAGGCGCTGGAATACATATGTGGTTTTAATCTCGATCGGCGTGCTTACAACCGATGGAAATGCATCACCGTGGTGCCCGGGGCGATTAGCGCCATTCGGAAGGATGCGATTGACGAAGCCGGTGGGCTCAGTCTGGAAACGCTCGCCGAAGACACCGATCTCACGCTCTCGTTACACCGACACCGACAGCGCATCGTGTACGTACCTGGAGCGATCGCGTGGACCGAAGCGCCCGAGACTGTGGCCACGCTCGCGCGACAACGTTCGCGGTGGGCCTACGGCACGCTGCAGTGTCTCTGGAAACATCGCGACATGGTATTCAACTGGAATTATCGAGCTCTCGGTTGGTTCAGTTTGCCCAGCATCTGGTTTTTCCAAATCATTCTCGTGGCCGTCACGCCGATGGTGGATTTGTTTTTACTGGCATCGCTGCCATTTGGCGTTTGGAGCGCGGTGCTGCCGTTCGTCATCACATTCCTTGCAATGGACGTGCTACTTGCGACGCTCGCGTGTATTTTGGAACGTGAACCAATCCTGCGCGCCTGGCGCATCCTGCCAATGCGCCTAATCTATCGCCCGATGCTTAGTTACTGCATCTGGAAAGCAATCCTGCGTGCCATCAAAGGCGCCTGGGTCAGCTGGGGTAAGCTCGAGCGCACCGCGAGTGTGCCGGTGCGAGCGTGAGCGGAAGATTCACCCGTGAATTGGCGAAGAAATTTTCGCGGTATTTTTATGAACTTTCGCCTAATCATTGTCAGACTGATGCACGTTTTCCCGTTCCTACTCGCTGCTGCGTCGATTCTGAGGAGTTGCAAAACGGTCGTGGTCGGCGACGCGCATGTTTGGGTCGAACTAACCAGATCGCGCTAAAAGGGCTGACCAGTTTCGCGTGTTCGCGGGAACAAAGGGCGTTGAGGTACGCCGCATCGAAGAACTCTGCAGTATCGCATCTTGAGAAAACATTCTCTGGGTGAGAAAGTCGGCTCGTGAAAATGAACGGCGCGATCTACGGGCGCACAGTCTCATTGGCTTCAAAGCAGCGCCGACGTCGTTTAGTCATGTCGTTTGAAATGGTGCGCCTGGATCGCGCGTCGTCCGAGCCACTTTACCAACAACTGTATCGTCAAATAAGAGAAGAACTCGAGAGCGGCAGGTTTGATTCAAGCACGTCCCGCGTGCCTTCCTCACGAGCTCTCGCTGCGACTCTCGGGATTTCTAGACCCACCGTAAACCAGGCCTTCTCAAAGCTGCTTGGCGAGGGCTATTTTCAAGCTCGGAAACGGTCTGGTATTTTTGTCGCCGATCATTTACCGGCAAGTTTTCTGAAGGCTGCCACGCCGGCGACGACCGTGCGCACCGAGCATTCCTCACGTGTCGCCCGGCGAGTGATCAGAATGACCGACTTTCGCAGAGGCCCACAACTCGATGTGGGCATTGGCGGCCCGCCGAGCGTCACATTCGTCGCTGGGTTGCCGGCGGTCGATGAATTCCCAATTGCTGTTTGGGAACGCTTGCGCGCGCAGGTATTGGCAAAAAAGGGAGCGCACCTGTTGCGTTATGCCTCGAGCCGTGGCGAGATCGAACTGCGGAAGGCAATCGCTGCTTACTTGTGCGACTTCCGCGGCGCCAATTGCCATCCTGACCAAATCGTCGTCGTGGGTGGCATGCAGCAGGCGATGCTGGCGTGCGCGCTCGCGTTAATCAATGAGGGTGAAGTGGCATGGATCGAAGATCCCGGCTTCCGTCAGGCACGTAATGTCCTGGCGTTTGTCGGCGCCAAACTGGTCCCGCGTCCCATCGATCGTGAGGGGCTTGTAATAGGGAAGTGCCCACGG
>DATDAJ010000003.1:0-4898 GCA_036525475.1 Candidatus Udaeobacter sp. | reverse complement strand
GTCGCTAACCGGCTGATTGTAGATACTGCCGATGAAGCAGGTGTTACTAATGTCAGCAAAAGGACCTGCACCAGGTGCGCCGATTGCGATGTTGCGACTGGCACTTACAAAAGCGGTGCCAGCCTCGTCACCGACAGCCACGTTAAAACTACCGTCAACTACGTTACGTAGCGCGTCATCACCGATTGCCGTGTTACTGGAACCCGATGTGTTGTTCTCCATCGCAAGGTCACCGAACGCATTGTTTTCGCTGCCCGTATTGAATGTAAGTGCGTTACGACCATGTGCGTTGTTGAAAGCACCTTCGACGTTACTAAAGAGCGCATTTGTGCCGAAGGCGTTGTTGTCGGAGCCGCTGTCGTTATGGACAAGCGCGTTAGCTCCAACGGCAGTGTTCTGTTCGCCAGTGGTGTTGAGAAACAATGCTCCACCGCCAACTGCGGTGTTGTTATCCGCCTGGTTGAGAGCCAGCGCTCCGGCCCCAACTCCGGTGTTGGCGTTGCCGGTGGTAATCGAAAACAGCGAATACCAGCCAACTCCAGTGTTTGCCGCACCGGTGGTGAGAGAACGAAGCGCGTTACACCCTTCCGCCGTCGTGAAATTAGGATAGCATCCGTCCGGCGGCGGGACGACTGCTTGCATTCCCGGTAGAAATGCGAGGGCTGAGAAGATTGCTCCTAAGATGATGTGTCGATTTTTCATAAGTGTATTTCTCCTTTGATGATTTGGTTGGCCACAAAGTACGCAAAGCGCTTTGCCAAAACGGGGTCGCTGCGTCAATCTAAAACGCATGGCAAATCGTTTTGTCGACTATGAATTAATTCCGAGTTGCAAAAATGTTTCGCGTTTCGGTGATCTGCCTAGTGTCATGTCGTGCAGAAAATGATGAAGGCTGTTGTGAAAGCCAAACGCGAGCCGGGTCTGTGGTTGGACGACGTGCCGGTTCCAGAAGTTGGCGGCGGTGACGTGCTGATCCGGGTGTTGAAGGCGTCGATATGCGGTACCGACGTGCACATCTACAACTGGGACGACTGGGCGCAGAAAACCATTCCAGTGCCGCTGACCATCGGTCACGAGTTTGCCGGTGTCGTTGATGCTGTCGGTGACAATGTGAAGGGATTTGCGCGCGGCGATCTCGTCGTCGGCGAGGGACACATCACCTGTGGACACTGCCGCAATTGTCTGGCGGGGCGGCGGCATCTTTGTCCAAATACACAAGGAGTAGGTGTGAATCGTCCCGGCGCGTGGGCGGAATTTGTGGCGATCCCCCAGGAGAACTGCTGGCACGCCGATCCGTCGATCTCGCTGGATGTGCTTTCCTGTTTCGATCCGTTAGGCAACGCAGTTCATACTGCGCTCTCGTTTGATCTGGTCGGAGAAGACGTACTCATCACTGGCGCGGGCCCGATCGGTTGCATGGCGATTCCGATTTGCAAACGCGCCGGCGCGCGTCACGTGGTTGTCACCGATGTAAATCCGTACCGTTTAAATCTTGCGCACACAATGGGCGCGGATCTTGCACTTGATGTGCGCACCGAAAAAGTTGCCGATGCGATGCAGAAACTCGGAATGAAGGAAGGGTTTGATGTCGCGCTGGAAATGTCCGGCAACCCGAAAGCGTTCGCTGACATTTTGCCGAACATGGTTCACGGCGGCAAAATCGCCTTGTTAGGCATCATGCCCGGCAGCGCTGCCATTGATTGGAACACGGTCGTGTTCAGCGCGCTCACCATCAAAGGCGTTTACGGCCGCGAAATGTACGAAACCTGGTACAAAATGACGGCCATGATTCAGAGCGGCCTCGATATTTCTCCCGTCATCACCCATCGTTTTCCGTACATGGAGTTCAAGGAAGCGATCGAGTTAATGAAATCCGGTAACTCCGGCAAGGTGGTGCTTAACTGGAGCGAATTGTCATCCTGAGCGGAGTCGAAGGATCTCTCGAATAATCCCCCGACATTTTAATCCGCTGAACGTTCTGCGCGAACTTTCCACTTGCGCCGATTGTCTCCCGAGAAAATTAAATGAATGGGCACACGAATTGATGAGATCGTTGGAGATATTTACAGGATTTCAACCTGGCAGCCGCAGTACGGGATTACATTCAATCAATTTCTGATCGCTGATGAGCGGCCGGCCTTGATTCACACGGGCATGCGCGATTTGCACGGGACAATTCGCAACGCCCATTCGCGAGGTGATTGATCCGGCGAAGCTGGCGTACGTCGTTCTGTTGCATTGGGAAGGCGACGAAAATGGCGGGATGGATCGATTCATGAAAGAAGCGCCGGAATCGGAGTTGATCGGGTCGATTTTGTCAATTCAGCTCAATGCCATCGGCTTTGGGCTTGCTGAACGTGCACGCGGTTTTCGCGATGGAGAGATGCTCGATCTGGGAACGCACAAATTGCGATTTCTGGAAACGCCGCATGTGCATCATTGGGATTCGATGATGGTGCTCGATGAAACGTCGCGCAGTCTCTTTCCGTCGGATTTGTTTATTCAACCCGCCGATCAGCCGCCCGTGGTTACGGAGAACTTGTCGATGCCAATGCTCGATTTATATCGCGCGGCTGGAATTTTTGCGCACGAACTACCGATCCGCCAGGTTGTCGATCGCGTCGAGAAGATGAATCTCACATGGGTTCACCCGATGCACGGAGGCTCGTTTGAGCAAAGTGCCTTTCCTAATTATGCAAGAGCGCTGCGTGAAAACGAATTCGCGTATCGCGGGATGTTATTGGGGCGCGAAATCGCGAAAGTCGCGCCGATGTAAGCTTTACCGCAGTGAGGCGGCTTCTTTCTCCCGGCCTTCCAGCTCGAGCACCATCCGTTTGATGTGCCTGTAATCCTGATGGCGGCGTAGGAATTGCAGACTCTCCTGCGGATCGCCCCATTTCAGGATTTCGATCGTTTCCGGACGCGCGCCCCAGCTATTCATTTCACGCTGGTTCGCCATATAAAGATCGATGGTGTTGCGTCCTGAAAGCGCCCAACCGTAATCTTCCACGCGGTAGTTTTGTCCGGTCGAGAGCAGACGAAAGACTGTGCCGGCCGGCCAGCGCGACCAATCGGCTGCGGCGCTGCCGATCTGCGGCGGCCGGGACAGGACTACGGCCCGTTTGACGGCGCGAGTTATTCTCGGCGCACGTTTCGGACCGGGTGTGACGGGCTCGCGTTCATCCATTGAGAACCGTTGCAGCCGCGGTGAGTATGAGGTGCTCTCATTCAACGGGATCGCGCGCGGCACTTCGTAGGCCAGCGTTGCGCGCGTTACAACTTCAGCGCGGTGAATCGCCGGACCTGCAGCGCGCAATTCTCCACCGAGTGCATTGCGATTACCGTACTGGCGATGGTCAGATTCAGTGTGTGTGTACGCGGTCGTGCGCACCTGCTGAAAATTCGTCTTCGCCAGCGGCGGCTCGTACGCCGGCAATGCGTGGTGTGTGGTGCCGCAGCCCGTAAGCAGAATAAGGGCGATGAAGACCGCCAGCAGGATTAAGGCGAGGTTACGACGCTCAGCGTAGGTCAAGGCGTATCACCGAGGCGAGTTATTAACAGTTATTCACAATTTGGCAAGAACTTTTTGGCCTCCGATTTGCACAAGGTCCAGCGGCAAACCGACACAAGCGTTCAATCACTGACGGGCTCGTTTTGTCCGTCGTGGACTTTGAGCGAGAAGATTTGTAGTTTCGCTGCCTATGGTCGCTGAATTCGCAAAACAACTTTCTCAAACGCTCGAAGAAATTAAATCACAGGGTCTGTTTAAAACCGAGCGCGTCATCACAAGTCCGCAGGACGCACACATTGCGATCACGGGCGGCAAACGCGTACTGAACATGTGCGCGAACAATTATCTTGGCCTGGCCGATCATCCCGCGCTGATTGCCGCTGCCAAAGAAGCGCTCGACACGCATGGTTTCGGCATGGCGAGCGTGCGTTTCATCTGCGGCACACAGGACATTCACAAGGAACTGGAAGCCTCGCTTACGAAATTCCTTGGGACAGAAGAAACCATCCTTTATCCCTCCTGCTTCGACGCCAACGGCGGATTATTCGAAACGCTGCTGACCGAACAGGACGCGGTGATCAGCGATGAATTGAATCACGCCAGCATCATCGACGGCATCCGCCTCTGCAAAGCGCAACGGTTTCGCTACAAGCACAACGACATGGCAGATCTGGAAGCGCAACTCCGCGCGGCGCAAGATGCGCGTTTCAGATTAGTTGCCACTGACGGTTGTTTCTCGATGGACGGCACGATTGCGAACCTGTCGGCCATTTGTGATCTCGCCGAAAAGTACAACGCGCTGACCATGATCGACGACGCGCACGCCACCGGTTTTCTCGGCAAAACTGGACGCGGCACGCACGAATATCGCGGAGTGATGGGCAGGATCGATATCATCACGGGCACGCTTGGCAAGGCTCTCGGGGGCGCCAGCGGCGGATTCACCAGCGGGCGAAAGGAAATTGTCGATCTTCTGCGGCAACGTTCGCGGCCTTATCTATTTTCCAACACAATCGCGCCACCGGTTGTTGCTGCTTCGCTGAAAGCGCTCGACCTTCTCAGTGCATCGACCGAACTGCGCGACAAGCTCGAGGAAAACACAAAGTTCTTCCGCGCTGCGCTGACCGAACGTGGCCTGACCATCAAACCCGGCGTGCATCCGATCGTCCCGATCATGATTGGCGATGCCGCGAAATCACAAAAGTTCGCCGCGCGCATGTTGGAGAAAGGCGTCTACGTGATCGGCTTCTTTTATCCGGTCGTTCCACACGGCACCGCACGCGTCCGCACGCAGATCTCCGCCGCGCAGTCACGCGAAGACTTGGAATTCGCTACGAACGCCTTCGCGGAAGTGAATGAAGAACTGGCAAAATAGCTTGTGCTCATC
>DATDAJ010000002.1:0-4761 GCA_036525475.1 Candidatus Udaeobacter sp. | reverse complement strand
TAATCCGTGCGCGTGGAGAGAATCATGAGCTCGCCGCCCTAACTCTCAAAGCGCGATAAAAAAATTGGCAACGCAATCGCGGTTCGGTTGTCTCATCGAAGTGTCGCAAGATGATCAAGGTTGAGAATTTGACGAAACGGTACGCTGGTCAGACCGCTATCCAGGATTTGAATTTCGAGGTGAGCCGTGGCGAGATCATGGGATTTCTCGGCCCGAACGGCGCCGGCAAAACCACGACCATGCGCATTCTGGCGGGCTTCATGCCGCCGACTTCCGGTCGCGCGAGCATTGCCGGATTCGACGTTTTTGAGAAATCGCTTCAGGCGCGCGCGCACCTCGGCTACATGCCGGAAAATGTTCCGCTTTATAGCGATATGCGTGTCACGGAATACCTGAATTATCGCGCAGCGCTCAAGGGCGTGCCGCACCGCCGCATTGCAGAGCGCGTTGGCGATGTGAAGGAGCTTTGCGGTCTTAAAGACGTTGAACGAAAATTGATCGGCACTTTATCCAAAGGCTATCGCCAGCGAGTCGGCCTGGCCGACGCTCTACTAGCAGAACCAGACCTTCTCATGCTCGACGAGCCCACGATTGGTCTCGACCCAAATCAAATTCGGCAGGTGCGGGAGTTGATCAAGAATCTGGGCAGGCAGCACACGATTTTGCTTTCCACCCATATCTTGCCCGAGGTGGAAATGACATGCAGCCGCGTAATCATTATTCACAAAGGGAGAATCGAAGCGTGCGATACGCCGGAGAACTTGTTGGGAAAAATCAGACAAGCCGGCGGTGTAGAGCTTGAAGCGAAGATCGGAAACGACAACGGCGAGGAGCAATTGAAGAAGATTCCGGGCGTTCGAGACGTGCTCATGCACGGTGAGGACGATTGGAAGAAATTCTCGTTGCGAGTCGAATCGGGTGCGGACGTGCGCGAAGAGGTTTTCCGGCTCGCTGTTGAACGGCAATGGGCGGTGCGCGAACTCACACAACGCCGCGGAACGCTCGAGGATGTGTTCGTCGAGCTGACCCATCCCGACCAAATCTGATGGAGTAAGGAGTCGTGCGGACAAATGCGTAAATTCTGGACCCTGCTCACCCGCGAAGTGCGCAGCTATTTCTACTCCCCGATCGCGTACATCGTGATGATCTTTTTTCTGATCATCAGCGGGATCGATTTTTATTTCCAAGTCTCATTCATGAACCAACGGCAGGTGCAGTACACGATCCAGGAGGCGTTCTTTAATTCGGTGTTTTTCTGGTTCGCATTCGTCCTGATTTTTCCGTTGATCACGATGCGCTTGTTTGCCGAAGAATTTAAGCTCGGCACGATCGAGCCTCTCACGACTGCGCCTGTTCGCGACTGGCAGGTAGTGCTCTCGAAATTTTTTGGCGCCCTTGTGTTTTACCTTATCCTCTGGATCCCGACGCTCGTTTATTTTTGGATTTTCGCGAAAGTAACAAACCAGCCGGCTGCGCATTCTCCCGGAGCATACTTCGGCTCTTACCTGATGTTGTTGCTGCTTGGGATGTTTTATCTTTCGATTGGTTGCCTCACATCGGTGCTAACCCGGAACCAGATTATTGCGGCGATCATTTCGTTCTGCGCAATTACGCTGCTGTTCTTCCTGGGCTTGGTGCAGTTCATCCTGCTGAATGTAACCTCTGAGACGCGCGAGTTGTTGGGCTACTTCTCAGCGATCGAACACATGGGAACGTTCTCCCGAGGTATCATCGACACGCGGCCGATCGTTCTCTACGTGAGTATGACCATTGTCATGCTGATGCTCACGTATCAGGCATTTCAATCCCGGAAATGGAGGCTCTGATATATGGCTGATCAGTCAAAAGGGCCTCGTACGCGCCGCAGGATGAAAATTGGCCGGATCCGGATCGGTCTCAACGTTGTCGTCCAGATCGTGTTGATCCTGTTTCTCGCCGCAATGGTGAACTCGCTTGCGTTCAAACACTACAAGCGCTGGGATTTTTCACGCGACCAGAAATATGCGCTGTCAGACAAAACGAAGCGTTTCCTTGACACGCTCAAGGACAAGATGCGGATCACGGTTTTCTTTTCGCCCAGCACGCCGATTACCGCGGAGCTTCAGTATCTGCTGACCGAATATCAATACGCCGGGAAAGGAAAAATCGATGTCGAGCAAATCGATCCGGAGCGGAATCTTTCCCGGGCAAAGGAATTGTTCGATAAATACAAGGTCGTCACCGACGAAAGCCTTTTGGTGCTCGACTACGACGGGCGCAACAAAACGGTGAAGGCATCGGAGATGGCCGATGTTGATCAGAGCGGGACGGCGTTCGGCGAAGGTCCCCGGGTCGCCGCATTCAAAGGCGAGCAAGCAATCACCAGCGCGATGATCGATCTGGTGGAAGGGAAAAAGAAGACTCTGGGATACGTCACGGGTCACAAGGAACCGGCGCTTTCCGCACCGACGAGCCCAATCACGTTGCTGAAGACGTTCATCGAGAATGAAAACATCAAGTTTCAAGAGCTGAATCTGCTCGATCAGCCTGCAATCCCGCCAGATGTGAACGCAGTGATGATCGTCGGGCCGCAGTACGATTTTTCAGATCGCGAAATGCAAGTGCTGCGCGATTTCTGGGACAAACAGGGACGCATCCTGGTTCTTGTCGACCCGGCCGCGAACACACCCAGGCTACGTGCCTTTCTTGACGAGCTGGGCGTTAAAGTAAATGACGACAGGCTAATGGTTTTTGTGCGCACAGGAATTCAAGAGCTCGCACTGACGAGAGATGTCCAGGCGCATTTCCTCGGCGATAGTCCGATTACAAAGCGGCTCGCCGATGTGCGGGCCATTTTAGTTGGCGGCACAGCTTCTCTCACACTGGATCCGAACCGCGGCCGAGCTGCGAATATCCGGCTGGAGCCGCTCATCCAGGCAGAAAAAGGCTATTTTGCCGAGACCGATTACAACTCAGACAATCAGGTGAAGCTGCAAGCGGACGCGCAGAAAGCCGGCGATGTGCCGCTGACAATCGCTGCCTCAGCGGAACAAGGCGGCAGCGCCGATGCTCGCGTGCAAGTGAGCTCGTCACGGCTCATCGCGGTGAGCAACGCCACGTTCGTTCAAGACAATGCCATCATGCAGGATCAGGCGGCGCTGGATTTTGTTTCCGGCGCGGTGAACTGGCTGTTGAGTCGCGAACAAATGATCGGTATCGCGCCAAAAATTCCGAAGCCTCTCACGTTCAGCATCGACCCGGAAGGATTGCGCCGACTACGCTGGATTCTTCTGGTTCTGATGCCGCTGATTCCCGCTGTGATTGGAACAGTCGTCTGGTGGCAACGTCGCGTCTGACATGAACTGGAGGAACACGCTCATCCTGGCAATCATTGCGTTCGCTGGCGTCGCTTATTTCAGATTTTTCGAAATGAAGCGGCCGGGCACGGAAGAAGCCCGGCGTCAGTCGCAGAACATGATCAATTTCGATCGAACCAAGATCGATGGAATCGTGATTCAAAACGGCGATCAAAAGATCGAAATCCGACGGAGCGACAACAAATGGCGCCTGGAAACGCCTATTAAAGACCAGGCGGATAGTGCGTTAGTCGATAGTTTGTTGTCGGACCTGGAGAACTGGCAAAAGGAAGGAACCATCCCCGCGAAAGAGATCGACGCTGATAAGAGTAAGCTCGCTGAGTACGGCCTGAACAACCCAAAGCTGAAACTCAAACTGCTCGGGCATGATCGGCCGCCGGAAATTTTGTTCGGCAAAGACGCTGCAATGGAAGGCAGGATGTATGTGCGGTTCCAGAACTCAAAGGAAACGTTTCTTGCCGGCCAATCGGTTAAGAAAGACATAGACAAAAAACCGGAGGAATTCCGGGACAGAAAACTGAGCGAGCTGAGTAATGCGCAGGTACGCCGGGTGGTGTTGAAAACGCCCGACGGCGAAATCGAGCTGGAGAAGAAAGATACGAATTGGGAGATCCTGAAACCGCTCCGAGCGCGCGCCGATGATCAGAAAGTTAATGACCTCATCTCGCAGGTGACCTCGGCGCGCATTGGACAATTTGTGGCTGAGGATCGTGGCGACCTGCGCCCTTACGGGTTAGCGGAGCCACGCGGATCAATCACGTTGTTCGATCAGGAGCAGAAAAAAGATCAGAAAGTCGAGATTGGCGAGTCCATAAAAGTTGCCGGTCGGGAAGACAAAGGGCAGACGTTGCAAATCGGCGCAATACCGGAAAAAGGAAAAGAGCAGGTGTACGTGCGGTTCGCTCCTCGCGGTTCTGTTTACACGTTGCCGAAAAAAATCGAAGAGATACTTAACACAAAGCCGGCCGACTTGCGGGACAACCATTTGGTTCGGATCGATACTAATATTCTTGATCGGATCACGATCGACGCGCTGGGCAAAACCAAAACCGTTCTCGCGCGCAAAGTTGGGAATTGGACAATCATCAACCGAAACAACGCACCAACGGATGCAGGCGCAGTTCGGCGCATGATCGACGCGCTACAAAATGAACGTGTGACAAAATTCGTCGAAGATGTCGCTTCTAATCTGCCGAAGTACGGCCTCGATAAGCCGCAGATGCAATTGACGTTCAGTTCATTTGCCTCCGAGAACACGGCCGAAACGAAAGCGGGCGAGGAACCGTTTGCCACAATTGCCTTCGGAAAAGATGAGGGCGACAACGTTTACGCGCGCCTCACGGATGAGCCATTTGTGGTGGCAGTGCATCGCGGGTTGCTCGATCAGATTTCACCCGATCCGCTG
>DATDAJ010000001.1:0-8320 GCA_036525475.1 Candidatus Udaeobacter sp. | reverse complement strand
GACGGAGCGCGACAGTGACCAACTCAGTGCCGCTGGCGATGAGTGCGTCCCGCATCAACTCGTTAGACGCAAATTTTCCCGTGCCAACGAGCAGACGCGATGCAAACTCGCGATCGGCGATCTTCAATTTTGAAGGCTTGTCCGCCATGGGAAAAGATAAGCGAATTCACCAAACGCGCGAATTGTGCGGGAACATAAGGCTGTGCCCTGTGCGCCCAGCGGAGTTAAACTCCGCTGTCTAGGCGCGAAAGGGTGTGTCGCATCAGATGCCGCGGGTTTCAAACCCGCTGGGCGCACAGACCGCAGATCTATGTTCCGACTTGTACAAACGCGCAAACCTGCAATGTTTCGTTCGTGACCAAATTTGATCTTCGCACGCAGGATTGCATCACAGGAATGTCGCGTCTTGCAGATGCAAGCGTTGATCTTGTGGTGACATCGCCGCCATACAATCTCGGAATCACCTACGGGAAGTATTCCGACCGTCAGGACCGGGGGTCGTATTTAGGTTGGTGTGGCGAATGGGCAGAGCAAATTCGCCGCGTCTTAAAATCGAATGGCTCCTTTTTTCTTAACATCGGCGCCGCGCCGTCGAATCCGATGCTGCCGCACGAAATCGTGATGACGTTGCGCGAGTTTTTCGTGCTGCAAAACACGATTCACTGGATTAAATCCATCGCGATCGACACGGCCGATGGAAAAGCCGGCGAGCCCGACCCTCACCTCCATCCTCTCCCTGGCCAGGGAGAGGCGGACACGAAGCGCCAGGTGAGGGTCGAATGCGGTATCAAAACGTTTGGTCATTTCAAGCCGATCAATTCGCCGCGATTTCTGAACGATTGCCACGAATATGTTTTTCATTTCACGAAGTCCGGTCGCGTCGAACTGAACAGGCTGGCGCTTGGCGTTCCGTATCAGGATAAGAGCAACATCGCGCGCTGGTCGCATAGTCAGGGAAAAGATCTGCGTTGCCGCGGGAACACGTGGTTCGTCCCTTATGAAACAATTCAAAACCGCGAGAAAGAACGGCCGCATCCGGCGACATTCCCGGTTCAACTCGCCGAATGGTGCATCAACTTGCACGGAGCGTCCAACGTCCGATCCATGCTGGATCCTTTTCTCGGCATCGGTAATTCGGCGGTCGCAGCGCGGGGGCGTGGCGTTGAGAGATTTCTCGGATTTGAAATCGATGACGCGTATCTCGCGGAAGCGAAGCGGCGAATTGCTAGCGGTCGCGGCGGTCGAGCTCGAAAGTAAAATTCACTTGGCGAGCATCGACAGCACGGCACCCGCAACTTCGTCGGCGCTGACGGCTTTCATGCAGCGGAAATCGATTGGACATTCGCGGAGAAAGCAGGGGCTGCATTCGACATGGTGTCGCAAAATAATGTGCTTATTGCCGAGTGGCCCAGTCAGGCGCGGTTCGGTCGAGCCGAAAATGGCGACCACAGGCACGCCAAGTAACGCGGCGAGATGCATCGTGCCCGTGTCGTTGGTGAGTAGCAAACGGCATCGCCGCAGTTCGTCGATAAGTTGATCGAGCGTCGTCTGGCCGATCCGGTTCACGCAATGATCGCCGATCGCAGTGGCGATCTGTTCGCCTATTGCGGTGTCGTTCTTCGTTCCAAGAAGAATCCATTGCGCCGATGCTTGCGCGGTGATCTTTGCCGCTACCTCAGCGAATCGTTCCGGTAACCATCGCTTGGCCGGGCCGTATTCCGCGCCGGGACAAAGACCGATCAGTGTTTGATGTTTGATGTTTGATGTTTGATTTGGTTTTGGAAATTCGATGTTCGATGTTTCTGCCCCGCATTCACGCGCAATCCGAAGGAAACGCAGCGAATGATGTTCGGGCGGCCTGGGCTTTCGTGGTTCGCGGACGATTTGATCGACGAGGCAACTCCGCCTGTGGCCGCGATAGCCCACTCTTTGAGGAATTGCGCTCAACCATGTTTCAAGCGCGACGCGCAACGAATTCGGGAAGAGAATCGCCACGTCAAAACGCATTTGTTGCCTTAACAGCCTAACAACTGAAAAAATCGAACCCTTTGGCAAAAGAATGATCGCGTCCACTTCCGGAATGAGCTTCCACATCGGCGCGATCTTGTCGGGCGCAGCGACTGTCACGTGCACGTCGGGACGCCCATTCTTGATCGCGCGGACTGCCGGCACGCTCATCACGGCGTCTCCCAGCCAGTTACTTGAACGAATGAGAATTCTAAATGGCTTCAGATCACCAGCCGAAATGCCGGGCGGCAAATAAATGCCGCGTTTGTAGTGTGCTAGGAGAAAATTGGGCTCAGGGGTTTTCCAGCGGTTATGCACCCAGAACCAGTCTTCGGGCGCGCGGCGAATTTGTTGCTCGATCACTTCGTTTATTTTCGACGTCAGCACCGCAACCGAAGCGCCGGCCTCATCGAACCGGTCCGTGAATACCATGCGCCAGCGCGCGCGTCCGGTGGTGTAAACTCCCGCGGCAATTAGCGCCGCCCGTGTACGCTTGGCGAGTAGAGCTGGCAAAGGCGAACTGGACGCAAGCCGCCCGAAAAATGGCGTCCACACACCGTGATCGCCGGCGTGTTGATCCGACAAAACGCCGACGCCGCCGCCGGACCGCAGCAAGTCGATCACCGGCTCGAAGCCGTCGTGGCGATCGAACAATTCCAACCCGGTATGACTTCGAGTCCGCCGAACATGCTTGTCAATGAAACGGTTGCCTAGCCCCTGGTACACGCTCGCGCCCCTAACAAACCCAAAGAACTTCGGCATCAATTGCGCGAATACTTCCCACGTTCCGATATGACTCAGAACAAGCACCACCGGAACGCCCGCACGAAATTCCCGCGCCATCGACTCGATATTTTCGACCTCGACGCGCTCCAGGATTTTCTCCGGTGGCATCTGCGTCAGCTTCGCGCTGCAAAGCAGATTGGCGCCGAGCCGCCGGAAATGGCGACGCACAAGCTGACGCAATTCGCGCGGCGATTTTTCATTCGCAAATGCAATTTCAAGGTTGCGCGTCGCCAGACGGCGATATTTCCCGGAAAACATCCACGCGCAATCGCCCAGGAATTCCCCGAAACCGAAGAGAAACGGCAACGGCAGCGCGGCAACAACGGATAAGCCGGCGCGATAAAGGAGGTAAACGACAAAATCGAGCATTGCGAAGATGGATCGGCTTCTCCGAAGACGATGAACGCGTTCGGAGAACGCGTTCCACCTTCGGCGCGGGCAGGGTAGATTTGCCTGCCACGGCCTTCAACCAATATAATGTGTGCTGTGTCGCGGCCATTCAGGTATTCCAGCCGATCGGATTTGGCTCACATTCTAACAACGGCCTGTGCAGCAAAATGAACAAGGAACTGGAGGCTTTGGAGCGAAAGCTTGAAATCCGCAACCGTGAATTGGCGGAAGCGCACAGCCACATCGCTGCGCTGGAAGAAAAATTACTGAAGCTGAAACAATACCGGCGTGAGCTGAAGTCGCTGAAGGAGGAGAGACGCACGCTGCGCAAATCGCCTGAACGCAGGATCGGCCAGGTATTGCTCGCGCCCTATCGGCTTTTGGAAAGACCTGCAAAGACAGTTTGGAGAAAGCTTCACCAGCCGAAGCCGACAACCGGGAACTCTGTTGCACAAAGCGAATACCAGCAATGGTTTCAGCATCATC
The DNA here is from genome assembly GCA_036525475.1 of Candidatus Udaeobacter sp. GTDB lineage: Bacteria > Verrucomicrobiota > Verrucomicrobiia > Chthoniobacterales > UBA10450 > Udaeobacter. The sequence goes on along the minus strand of DATDAJ010000001.1, from coordinate 4,651 downwards.
GTGCGAGTCCGCAGCAGTTGCAGCGGATGCGAGTTGAGGCGCGCAGTTTCGTTTCGCAACCGCTCGTCAGCATTCTTACGCCCGTATTTGACACGCCGGTTTCGTGGCTGGGCGAGGCTGTAGACTCTGTGCTTGCGCAGGTTTATGAAAATTGGGAACTGCTGTTGATCGATGATGGATCGACAGCCAGGGACCTGCTGCGCGCTTTACCTGCCCTGGCTGCGCGTGACCGGCGGATTCGTCTCGTTAGGCTACAGAGCCATCAAGGCATCTCGGCCGCGTTAAACAAAGGCCTTGATGTTGCTGAAGGCCAGTGGCTCACCTTTCTCGATCATGACGACGTGCTTGAGCCCGATGCCCTCTTCCAAAATGTACGCCTGCTTCAGGAAAATCCCGGCATCGATCTAATTTACTCGGACGAAGACAAACTCACGGAGGCCGGGTTTGACTCACCGATATTAAAACCGGATTGGTCGCCCGACTTCTTTCTGTCCTGCAATTATTTGTGTCACATGATCTTTGTGCGCCGCGATCTTGTGCGAGCAATTGACGGGTTTCGACGGGAGTTTGATGGCTCACAAGATTACGATCTTCTCCTGCGTGTCACCGAGCGAACTAACCGAATCCATCATATTCCGCGGGTGCTCTATCCTTGGCGGCGGAGCGAAAATTCCAGCGCGAGCGACGTTCGCCAGAAACCAGGACAGCTCGAAGCGTCGTGGCGCGCAATTGAAGCTCACTTGAAACGCCGCGGCGAGCAGGCCCAGGTTGCTGTGGACTGGCGGACCCATGCATTTTATGTGAGACGCGAGCTGCGCGAAGCCAAAAAAATCTCCGTTATCATTCCAAGTTTTCACGGCCCGGAGTCGCTCGATCGATGTCTCGAAAGCGTAATCAGCAGGACAAGCTATCCGAATTACGAGATTGTGATCGTTCAAGTGGGCGAGCGCGACAAAATCGCTAAGGCGACCCCAGATTTTTCGCATCGTGTGCTGTACTTCGCAGATGCTGTGAATGATTCCGCAGCGAAAAATCATGCCGTTGCGCACACTGACAGTCCCTGGCTTCTTTTTCTCGACGACAATGTGGAAGCGATCGGTCCGGACTGGCTAACGATCATGGCTGAGCACGTACAGCGGCCCGAGATTGGCGCAGTCGGCTCGCGACTGATCAACCCTGGCGGCACCATCGAACACGCCGGCCTTGTTTTGGGCGTCAACGGAATTGCGCAGGCCGCTTTTCGCGGTTTCCCAGCGGAGCATCCTGGCGTGAACCGTCAGTTGCAGATGACGCGCAACTACAGCGCGATCTCCGGCGCATGCCTGTTGATGCGGCGCGAAGTTTTTCAGGGAATCGGCGGATTCGACGAAAAGCTCTCCGGCACTCTCGCAGGTGTTGATCTTTGCCTCAAAATACGGCGCGCGGATTACCTGATTGTTTATACGCCTCTGGCAAAACTTTGCTGGGATCCGTCGCCACCTGAAGAGGTCGACGCTAGCGCAGAAGTAATCATGCGCCAGCGCTGGTCTGATGTTCTGGAGCGAGATCCTTACTACAACCCGAATCTTTCTCGCGAGTCGGCGGATTTTTCGTTAGGCGAATAAGGCCTACTTCCTTCTCGAACCGGGAGCGATTCACTCCAAGAATACGTCGTTTCGGCGGGTATTTATCGATGAGCGCACGGTGTTTTTCGAACAAATGCGCGACGAGTTCGCGCTCGAAAAGATTGGTTGTATTGCTCATCGCCCTATCATGATGGCGATAGAGACAAAGGACGTTCGGCAGAAAGCTCACACGGAGTCCTGCCCCGGCAATTCGCAGCCACAGGTCATAGTCCTCCCAGCCAAACCAACCGAGTTTGTACAGTTCATTATCATAACCGCCGATTTTGATGAGCTGCTCTCTATCGAACATTGCCATCGCATCGATATAGGGAAACTCGACCAACATCTGTGGGTCCCAATCGAAATAGGAAAGCAGTCCTTCCCGATCATCTTGGCGACTTTGAAAACGACAGAGCATCGAGTAAGCAGCAGCGGAGTTGTCTCTCACGATCGTCGCGTACAGCTGCTCGAGTGCGTGTGGAAACACCATGTTATCCGCATCGAGGATAAAAATGTAAGGCGCACGCGCCAGCTGAAGACCGAGATTGCGCGCATCGGCCAGCCCGGTATTCAGCTGTTTATCGATAATTCGAACTGGATGGCGTGAATCTTTTTGAGACACCATTGCCTGCTTCAGCGAATCGTCGCTAGACGCGTCATTAACGATCAGCACCTCGATGCCTCCCGGAATCGCCGTAGTGTCCGAATCTTGCAGGCTTTTCAGGCACTGCCGAATGTAGGCGCCGTAATTGTAAAGCGTGATGATCACCGAAATCGCGGGCGTGCTGCTATTAGAACGCGAATTGTCGATTGACTGAAAAATCGCTTTCCCTTGTTCGTGAGATGTTGTTTGCGCCTCGAATCGCTCGATGTACCCACGCCGGATATCGGAGACGATGGCGATGCGCCGCGCTGTTTCGGTTGGCTCTGTGGAGGTCTTGCCGTTTCTTGTAGGTTCTGTACGCGCGGGGCGAAACAAGCTTGAAAGATCTTCGCGCAACGCCGAGAGGAAAAGTGCTAAAGGTCTTCGTGAAAGATGTTTTGCCAGGGCGTCGGGTAAAGGCTCGCTTGCGAATGCTTGTTTCTGGGGCGCTTCTTTGTCGAAATTCGAATCCGCCCCGTCGCCTTGTCGCCGAAATATTGCGTCTATCTGCTGCAGAAATGCGCGGCAATTGTCTTTCTGTGTGAAGCGTTCGCGGATGAAATCATAAGCCGCTGCCGTGATCGCTTTCCGTTCAGCCTCGTGGTTTAGATAGTATTCACAGCATGTCGTTAGGTCATCCCGCCTTGCCATCACGAAGTGTTTTCCTGGGACAAGTGGCTCGAAGCCTTCGCAGGTTTCGGTTATCAGACAGCAACGATTCGCAATAGCGATCAGCGCGCGATGCCATTCGAAATATTGCAAATCTGAGTAGTGAATGTTCAGCAGTATCTTTGTCTGTTGTAACAGCGCGTTGCGTTGCGGAGCCCGCAAATAACTTCGCGTCTCTTCGGTCTTGGCGAAGCCGATCGGAACGAACCTAATATGGCAGTTACGTGCCGCGAAGAAATCGGCATTAGCGGCGATGAATTCCTCACGGCGGTCGGTCATCGCAGCCAGAACACAAATGTCGAGGTCTCTTTTGGACTTTGCTGGTACAACACTTTGTTCAAGCAATGGGTGGTAACCGAGCGGCAAATGGAAACAGGGCAGGCCGCGAGCGCGGTATGCCGCGACGCCGGATAAATGAATGTCGAGCATCGCGCGTGCATGCGGTGCCACGACGAGATTGCTGTCGAACCATTCGCTCTCGGGTTGTTCGGTGCCCAGCAGGAATAGATGATTTGTTAGGCGCTGCGTCTTCTCCCAGGGAAGCTTATCCCTCAGGAATAAATTAAAGAACTCGTGAGGTGTAACCACGATTTGAATCTTCCCTTCCTGCGCTTTTTCGGCCGGAATTTGGTCGATCAAAAGGTGCGCTTCGCATCCCGCAGCGCGGAAGCCTGCACAAAGTAAGTCGGCGATTTCGCGGATAAACAGATTCGACTTCGAAGTGACGAACAAGTCTACCGCTCTAATATCGCACTGCGTTGAACCGGCCTCACCCGTCAAGCTTTGGAGCTTCTCGCGAGGAAAACTAACCTCAACCTGGCTGAGCGGGGGTGGCTTTACCAAGGTCGCAGTGTTTCGGCTGTTTCCGACGAAAAGTTGCGCGAGATAAGTGGACAAGAATCGCTCGACGCGCGGCAGACCTATCTGACCTAAAAAAGTAAGAGGAAAAGCCCACAGATCGGTGACGAAAATCGTTCGCCAGATTTTTCGATGGTCCTGGACTTGGATCGTAATTTTACTTCGGCCAACGGGCAGCTCGAGCTGCAGAAGAAAGCCGCTTTGTCCCGCTTCGGGCAAATCGGGGTAAGCGGCCGCGATCAGTGGTCGCGATCTTTTGCGGCGCGCCCGGAAAATCGATCGGCGCCGTAGAATGTCGCGAACAATTCCACGAATCCCGTGAATCGGCAGGCCTCGGCGATGCAACAGCCAGCCGGTGATTTTGATTTGGTTGCTGAAAGTGACCCGCTCTGGCAGCGCATCCAAACGAAATGCATAGTCTGCGACTACCATTTTCTGCTCGATTGATTCCGTCATAATCGGTGCAGCAGGACTTCAATCAGGCACAGTTAACCCGCAACACTCTGCCACGGCTTGGTCGCCCGTGGTGGGAAAGCCAGTGTGAAGAGATTTTCGTCGAGCGACAGGTTTGGATTGTAAAAAGGATCGCGCTGCAAAATATCGCCCCACTTCGATTGCATGTAATCGACTTCCGCTAGAAACCGAACTTGTTTCGGCGCGCTGTTGTCGAAACCGCGACTGGCCGACTCGTGGTGAATCAATTCTGCGTATGGCGTCCAGACAATGCGGTAACCCGCTTCACGCAATCGCAGGCAAAAGTCGACGTCATTGAAAGTGACTGCCAGATTTTCGTCTAACCCTCCGACTTGTAGATACACTTCCCTCTTCACCAGCGCACAAGCAGTGGTCACTGCGGAAACATCTTGCGCGAGATGTG